>CAZMKQ010000021.1:27256-40940 GCA_964566955.1 uncultured Caldilineaceae bacterium
CAACCGCACCGGCAAGAGCAACATCGGAACCGGGGACAGCCGGTACTGGCCGATCTTCCCCGAGGTGGCCCACTGCCCCTTCATGATCCGTGCGCCGCAGCTGCCGCAGGACACCGCGGTGTCCTCCTACATCCAGCCCTGCGACATTCTGCCGACCTTGGCGGAACTGACCGACCTGAACCTGGACTACGAAGACCCAATCCACGGCCGGTCGTTCGCCGGTTCGTTGCAGGGCGCGGCGGACCCGAATCCCCGGACCTTTGCCGTGACCGCCAGCTTCTCGGCACCGGCGGACGGCTCGGTCGCAGACAGGTCCACCACACCGGTGATGTACAGCGACGAGTGGATTTATGTCCCCATCGGCATGGAAGGGGAAACGGCACTCTTCGACCGCAAGGCCGATCCCATGGCGGAGACCAATGTCGCGGCGGATCATCCCGGCACAGCCAAGGCCATGCAGGACCTGCTGAACCAATACCTGGCCGACCTGGAAGCTCCGGAGCGCGCGGTCAAGGCCGTGCAGCCCCTCCAAACCTGACCCGCACGCCGGGACCGGCCCCCGACGCGGCCATTCGTCTACCAGTCGATGGCGGCACCGTCGTCCGGATGGAAGGACTGTGGATTGGTCCAGTCGTGGCCGATTTTGTCGGCCAGGGCGTCCTCGTCCAGTTCAATGCCCAGGCCCGGCCCTTCGGGCAGAGCCACGAATCCGTCCCCGTCCAGTTCGAAGGGGTTCTTCAGGTAGCCTTCCCCCAGGGACACATGTTCCTGTATCAGGAAGTTGGGGATGCAGGCATCCAATTGGACGGAAGCCGCGAAGGCAATCGGTCCCAAGGGACAATGCGGCGCAATCGCCGCGTAGTTCGCCTCGGCCATGCCGGCAATCAGGCGTACTTCGAAGATGCCACCGGCGTGGCTGATGTCCGGCTGCAGGATGGAGGCGGCGCGCTGCTCCAGGATTTCGCGGAAACCCCACTTGGTGAAGATGCGCTCGCCCGTGGCGATGGGCAAATGGGTGCCGCGTGCCAGGTCGGCCAAAACCGGTACGTTCTGGCACTGCACTGGTTCCTCGACAAAGAACGGTTGCATGGGCTCGAGTTCGCGAATCAGCAGGGCAGCCGTCTGCGGACTGACCGCGCCATGGAAGTCGATCGCCACATCCACGTGCGGCCCGACGGCATCCCGCAAGGTTCCGAATCGACGGACCGCCTCCTCCACGAACGCGGGCGTCTCCACGATCCGTGCCGGACGCCCTCCGGCGGGACCGGTCTTCATGGCCGTGAAGCCCAGGTCGACCAGACCCTTGGCATTGGCCGCCACTTCGTCCAGATCCCCGGCACTGCCTACGCCCCGGTAAACCCGGATGCGGTCGCGCAACGGTCCGCCCAACAGGCGGTAGACGGGTAGGCCGACCGCCTTGCCGGCCAGGTCCCACAATGCGTGTTCCACGCCCGAAAGCGCGCTGGTCAGGATGGGCCCGCCGCGGTAGAACGCGTGCTTGTACATGGCCTGCCAGTGATGAACCACGCGGGTGGGATCCTGTCCAATCAGATAGGGCTCCAACTCCGCCACCGCCTGGGCTACGGTTAGTGCCCGACCTTCCAGAATGGGCTCGCCCAGCCCAACCAGTCCGGAGTCGGTGTGAATCTTCAGAAACAGCCAGCGCGGCCGGACCGGAAAGGTTTCGAGACGCGTAATTTTCATGGCAGGAGCACCTCTCCCGCCAGCGGACGTGTGAGCGCCCTGGGTAACTTGGTCGAGAAGGTCGCGCATGGTGTTCGGCGGGCCTTGTTGAGTCAATCCGTCACTTTAGCGTGATATTATGCGGGTCGTCGGACGGGCCATGCACCGTACTCTGCCGCGGATTTTCCGCCTGATGCCCGGTGACCTGTTTAAGTGCGCCCAGTGGCCGCATCGTTATCCAGCCCCGTCTGTTACCTGATTCACGAACCTCGCTCGACGATACATCCGTACACTGCACCATGCAACAGCCCCAGCCGGATCCAAACCCGGCCCGATGGGTTGCGCCAGACCTTCATAGACCCTAATTCCCGAACGCCGGCGGTTCTCGCCGCGTCGGATACCGCCCTTGTCAACGTACCTGCCGCGCGCGGAGACCTCTATGCGCATCCTCTACATCGACATTGATTCACTGCGTCCGGATCACCTGTCCTGCTACGGCTACCACCGCGATACCTCGCCCAACATCGACGCGGTGGCGTCCGAGGGTGTCCGCTTCACCAACTACTACGCCTCCGACACGCCCTGCCTGCCCAGTCGCACCGCCTTGTTCACGGGCCAGTTCGGCATCCGCACCGGCGTAGTCAACCACGGGGGTCTGTACGCCGACATGGCGCCCCAGGGAGCGGGACGCGCGTTTCGGTCCCGGCTGGCACAGGGGACGCTGGTCAGCGCCCTGCGGCAGGCCGGCTACCACACCGCCAGCATCAGTCCGTTCCCGAACCGGCATACGGCGTATCAGGTCTGGTACGGGTTCAGCGAAACCTACGACACGGGCGGCAACGGCCTGGAGAACGCGGACGAGATGTATCCCCCGGCCAAGCGCTGGCTGGAAGCCAACGGCCGCAACGACAACTGGTTCCTCCACGTCAACTTCTGGGATCCCCACACCCCCTACGACCACCCCGAGGACTTCGGCAACCCGTTTGCCGACGAGCCGATGGATCCCTGGATTACCCAGGAGCTGATCGACCGCCAGAACGCCTCCTACGGACCGCACAGCGCCACCGAAGTACCCGGGCTCAACGACCGCCTGCCCCCGGTTTCAACCATGGGCGCGGGCCGCATCGGGACGCTGGCGGATGCCAAGGCCCACATGGACGGCTACGACACGGGCATCCGGTACGCGGACCACTATGTCGGCAAGTTGATCCAGGATCTGAAGGACCTCGGCATCTACGAGGAGACGGCCATCGTCATTTCGGCCGACCACGGGGAGAACCACGGCGAACTCAACGTGTGGGGTGACCACCAGCTCGCCGACCACATCACCAACCGGGTGCCTCTCATCGTGCGCTGGCCCGGAGTAACCAACGGGCAGGAGGGAACGGTCCGCGGCCAGTTCAACTACAACGTGGACCTGCCGGCCACGCTCATGAACCTGGTGGACGGCGCGTGTCCCGACTTCTGGCAGGGCCAAAGCTTCGCCGGGGCACTGGGTTCGGACGGCGGCGGGGGCCGGCCCTATCTCGTGCTCAGCAACGGGGCCTGGAGCTGCCAGCGCAGCGTGCGCTGGGACGACTGGCTCCTGATCCGGACCTATCACACCGGCCTCAAGGAACTGCCGGCCTACATGCTGTTCAACCTGGCCGACGATCCCCATGAGCAGCACAATCTGGCCGCAACCCGCCCCGACATTCTGGGCGCCGGACTCCTGCGCCTGGACCAGTGGATGGGGGACCAGATGGGAACCTCCGAGCGCGGCGATCCCTTCTGGGGGGTGATGGCCGAAGGCGGACCCCACCATGCCAACACCAACCATCCCTACTGGCCCGAGTACCTGGAGCGCCTGCGTGCCACCGGGCGGGAAGGCCATGCCGACAATCTCGCTCAATACGGCGGACGCCCCATCCGCTCCGGATTGGAAACGTAGACTCCACTACTCTGTTCCACCATCAGCCAACCACCTCGAAGGGGGACGCCAGCCCCAATGCCCAAATCCCGGTTGACCGCTGTCTGGTGCGAAATCCAGCAGTTGTCCGACGCGCTGCAGGCGTTGGGCCCGGACGTGGAGATTCTGGTTCCCGACAAGGGGCACCCGGACCCCGTGGCCACGGCTGTCGAAGCCCAGGCCATTCTGGCCAGTTCGGGCCTCCGCTACGACACGGAAGTGTTCCGCCGCCTCCCCAACCTCGAGATTCTTGTTCGCACCGGCATTGGCACGGACAACGTGGTGACCGGGGATGCCACCGCGGCCGGAGTCCTGTTCTGCAACACTCCGGCCGGTCCGACCGAATCGACCGCGGAACACACCATTGCCCTGATGCTGGCCTGTGCCAAGCGGGTTCCGGAGGGTGCCGCCCAGCTGACCGAGGGCCGGTTCGCACCCAGGGGCGTGCCGATGGGCCGCGAACTGATGGGCCAGACCCTGGGATTGATGGGCTTTGGGCGCATCGGTCAGCGCGTGGCCCATATCTGCCAACGTGGCTTCGGCATGCGGGTCGTGGCCCACGATCCCATCATGACCGAGGAAGCCGTGGCCGCCACCGGCCTGGAAGTGGAACTGGCCTCCGTTTCGGAGGTCCTGGCCCAGGCCGACTTCCTGTCCCTGCATGCGCCGTCCATCCCGTCCACGCGCCACATGATCAACCGCGAGACCATCGCGCAGATGAAGGACGGTGCGTTCCTGTTCAACCTGGCCCGGGGTCCCCTGGTCGACGGCGACGCCCTGTTGGACGCCTTGGACTCCGGCAAGCTGGCGGGAGCGGGCCTTGATGTGTTCGATCCCGAACCGCCCCCTGTGGATTCGCGGCTTAGGAACCATCCCAAGCTCGTGGCCACGCCCCACTCCGCCACCACCACGGTGGAGGCGCGCGAACGCATCGAAGCCATGGCCGTGGAGGAAATCCTGAGATTCTTTGCCGGCAAGGAGCCCCACAGCCCGCTCAATCCGGAAGTCCTGGTCCAGGCAGCACCATAGGCCCCGAGCAACCCTGGAAATTCAATTCCCGCAAGTGCAACCAACCTGGCCCTGGAAAGGTGCTGAATTCACCCGTTCGCCGGGGCCGCCACCTATCATCCAAATAGATATCATCCAAATAGATAACAAATAACAAGCAAGGTGTCGAAGTGAACCTGTTCCGCTCCGGAAAGGAGACGCATGAAATTCTGCAGAATCTGACCTTGGCCCTGGAAGCACTCACGGCCGAGGTGCGGAGTCTGCGCGGTGACATTCGCAGGCTGCAGCAAGAGCGTACGACCACCGCTCAACCGGCCCAGGCTCGGACCGAGCAATCGCGGGCAAGCCAGGCACGTCCCAGAACCCAGGCCAGACAGCCAGCGAAGAGAGCGGCCAAGCCCCCCTCCAAGACCCAAGCCGGAGCCGCACGCACCCGCACCCGCACCGGCCAACGGCGGTCCCGCAAGGCACCGGTGCCCGTTGCCGTCACCGGTGTGTCCAAGCCTGCCGCCGACTATCTGACTGACCGTGGTTATGTCATCGAGGCCTACCAGGACACGATCGACGAGCAGGTCACCGAAACCTGCCGCTTCCTGGGACGGCGGCACTCGACATCGCTGGCCCCCCTGTTCAATCAGCTGAGCCGGAGCAAGGCGGAGGAGCCGTTGGTGGTGGACCTCGGCGACAGGACCGCCAAGGAGTACAGCCATTCCGTCAATCTCTGCCAGATGCTGAAACGCACCAAGTATTTGGGCAAGTTTGAACAACACGATGAGACACAGCGCCTGCGGGTCACACTCACCAAGGACGGGGTCCGGTTCCTGAAAGGCTACTGGCTTGAACAGTTCGTCGGCAGCCGACTGGACGAGTTCCTGCACGACAGCAATGCCCGTTACTCGATTCTGATGAACGCCAAGATCGCGAACGAGGGCAACAAGCACGAGCTGGACCTGTTCGTGCTGGAGGAGGACGAGCCGTTGTGGATCGAATGCACAACCGCCAAGAACACCTTGGACCGGCGCAAGAAGATGCACCAGATCCGGCGACGGTTGAATGTGGTTCCCGAACGGACGATCCTGGTGGCCTCGGCAGCCTCCGACAGCCAGGTCCGGAACATCGCCAAGACGAGCCCCTTTCAGTTCACGAACCTGGCCAGTTTCATCCCG
The DNA here is from genome assembly GCA_964566955.1 of uncultured Caldilineaceae bacterium. Lineage (GTDB taxonomy): Bacteria > Chloroflexota > Anaerolineae > Caldilineales > Caldilineaceae > Bin34. Next base: position 33,062 of record CAZMKQ010000021.1, read on the forward strand.
ACTCTGGAGAAGGCAACACGCTACGATCCCCAATAGCCGGCCGTCCCGCCCCAAGTCCGATGGGGCTCCCCGCTCCCGTGCTTCGGTTTCAACTCAACTCTGGACAACACGCCTTGAATTGACCTGGTTTAACGGCCGGCGGGCTGCCGGAGGCAGCCATCCATCCCATTCCAGCTAGTTCGGTCCCGGCGGTCGCTGTGCCTGCCACCCCGAACAATGGCCGCGCTGCGGGACGATGTACGATCACAGTCCGCGGCGTGTCCGTGCACGACGGAGCCCGGGGCGAACCGGTCCCGGCGTTCATCTGGCCGACACTGCCTGCAGCCGTCACCCGCCAACGCTTAGGGAGCCTGTCGCCATGAGCCTTGACACCGTTCAGCAATACCTGTTCGATCTTCAGGGGTACCTGGTCATAGAGAACGCTCTCAGCACCGACGAAGTGGCGACCATCAACGCCATTCTGGACGAGCACCAGCTACCCGAAGAGGGATCCAGGGAACGATTCGGAAGTGCGCCGGACGGGCCGGGCTTCCTGGACTGGGGCGAACCGTTCTGCAACCTCCTCGACCACGAAAAGGTGATGCCCATTCTCCGGCAGCAGCTCGGCGACTGCTTCCGGCTGGACCGGATTTACGGCATCTGCATGGAGGAAGGGATGCCCCGCGGCGCACTGCATGCCGACTACGGCGCCACTTCGCCGTTCTCGGGTGTGGAGGAAGGCGAGTACTACGCCTTCAAGTCCAACCAGATCTACAACGGCTTCATGGTGGTGACCTGGAACCTGACCGATTCCGGGCCCGACATGGGGGGCTTTTGCTGCATTCCCGGCAGTCACAAGAGCAACTACAAGATTCCCCGCGCCATCTTTGATGCACCCGAAACCTCACCGGCGGTGGTCATGCCCCATGCCCCGGCCGGTTCCGTCACCCTGTTCACGGAGTCGCTGACCCATGGCACCGCGGCCTGGCGCAACAAGGCGGGACGACGCTCGCTCCTGTACAAGTACTGTGTGTCCCACATGGCCTGGAAGTCGTCCCGTGTCCAGATACCGGACAGCGTCACACTGACGGATCGCCAGGAAATCCTGTTCGGCGAGCCGGGAGACCCCTATCGGTACTTCCCGTCCCTGTTTGCCTGAAGTTGGCCGGCTGGGGTCTTCAAGGCTGTCGCTGCTCGAGGAACATGGCCAATGTGATGGCCGGGATCAGTTCCTGCAGGCACCGTTGCTGAAGCCGGTAGGTGAACGGTTCGCTGGCAAGGGCCTGCCACGTCATCCGGCTCCGTTCCATGTCCAGGTATTGGGCCACTTGGGAGTTGGGAGTGCATCTTTCCAACAAATCCTCAACGGCCGGAGTGTCGGCCAGCAGCCGCTGCACGATATCGGCCGCCTGCCTTCCCCTTGACAGCGATCCGGTCACGGAGTCCGGCAACAGGCCCTGCATGGCCTGACGAACAAGCCAGCGCTGCGAACCCGCCGGACCGGACCATGCCCAATCGGGAATGGACAGCGACAATTCCACCAGGGCCTTGGTGGCAGTCGGGTCCCGAACGCGCAGGCCGAGGGTGTCCGCGCCTTCGGCCCAACGCCCGCCCACGCGGGACTGTCCGGCTTCAATGACCCGCCACCGGTCAATCCGCGGGTCCATCGCGAACGAGTGAAACCAAAACCCGTAGGCCTCCTCGGCGATGTATTCCCGGAGATGAACCTTTCGGGCGAACTCCGGGCGGATCAAGGTGCCCGCGAGCCAGGGTTCGGAGCCGATCCGCCATCGGTTAACTCCATCGCGCCCCATCCGCGCCAGCAATGGCCTTAGCAATTTGTGCTGCACGGCACCGGCCGGCGAACGGTGCCGCCACAACTCGCCGAAGGCACGCGACCAGGGCCTGCCATACCAGGAAAGGGTCCCGTTCCCTTGCTGGCCCGTCAGGATCAGGTCGTGGCCCCGTGCCTTGGCTTCCCGGAGCAGCGCGGAAATCCAGTACATGTTCCCGGCGCCGATGCTGGGTTCCAGGCGCACATCGAGCATCCAACGAATGCCGTCCAGCACCGACACTTCGGTGGCGGGTACGGCGTGTACGGGGTCCACACCGGTCATCCGGCCGATTGCCTCGGCCAGCGGGAGCTCGTTGGCAACCGCCTCGGCAGGCCACGCTGCTTGTGTGTCATGTACAGGCACTGAACAGTAACCGGCTGCGCCCTTTGACGGAAGTTGCGCTTGGCTGGTACCCCAAGCCACCGCACCCGAGTCGAGACCGCCACTCAGCTGTATGGCCGGGGATTCGGCCCGGACAACCATGCGGCCCACTGCATCGGCAATGCCGGTGCGCAGGGCTTCTTGATAAACCAAACTGCCCTGTCCCTCCCACAGCGGTGTATCTTCGGGGAACCAGTACCGTTGCAGCCGACTTTCGCGACCATCCAGCGTTGCCATCCATCCCGGCGGAAGCCGACACAGGTCCGCATAGACGGTCCTGCGGCCGACCGGCTCCATGTTGGCGACGATGCAGGCCAGGGACAGTTCATCCAGCCGATGCGAAACCCAGGGCAGCGCCAACAGGGCGCGGCCCGAAGTGCCAAACACCATCATGCCGGCCTTGCAAGCGAAGTAGAGGATGCTGTTGCCGTTGTGATCCCGCAGCAGCGTCAGGCGGCGGCGTTCACCATCCCACTCGATACAGATCCAGTCCCCGATCAGGCGATCGCGGCAAGCATCCCCCCAACGGCGCCAGGCCAGCGCCGCGAGTTCCGGGTCGGACAACCGGAGTGCCTCGGCCGCCGGCAACGCCAGGTCGCCCACCAGCTCCTTTCGGTTGTCCAGACAGGCTGAGACGGCCAGCAACATCGACCCGTACCTCTGCACCCGGGTCCCCACCAGCGGCAGTTCCCGCTGGTGATTCAGGCCCGCACAGGCGAATCCCGGGACAACCAACTCCTGGCTCGACAGCCCCCCGGTCGGGTTCACGGCCTCACACAGGGTGGTCAGCTGCCGTCGCAGTTGCTCGCCGGGAACTGAACCGGCAACGCCAAAAAGATAGCCCATGGGGCCGCGCCCGATCTATGCCTCAATGCGGGCGATCCACCGAACCGGGAACAGGCATCCGATTGCAACTTCGACCTCTGTGCCGCCGGCCAATCGGGGGAGCAACAGTCAACCGGTCTACTCCAGGATACGCTGGTCGGACAGGTCCTTCGAACCCACCGTATGCGTGGTGGTGGCTCCCAGAAACTCCAGCGGTTCCAAGTCCGCCAGACCGTTGACCACCTGGTACTGGGTGGGCATGTCTTCCCACCGGGGCCGCCGGAACTCCAGGCTCCCGTTGCCCTTCCACATGGCCTTTACCTTGCTGTTGGGCGTCGCGGCCGGAGTGAGGACCGCATACTCGCAGTCCGCCGTGCCCCATTCGCCGGTGCGCGGCATGTACTTGTAGTGCAGTTGCCCGTCGTTGCGATGCGCCGGCGGCGGCACGGAAGCGGGATCAACCTCTTCCATGTCGGTCAGGTTCATCTCCAGAAAGCGATAGCCCAGCCAAGCAGCCTCGCAGGTCGTGTCCTTGCCGATTGTGCGCGGCGGCGGCAGTTCGCAATAGATCTTGGCGAAACCCAGCTCTTCCCGCCCGGTGATGATGGGATCGGTCAAGTTCTCCCAGAGTACGGTCAGGAAGGATCCGTGCACCGAGTCCCTGTTCCCGTGGAATTCGGCCGGGAAGGTGGCGCCCAGGACCGCGTACCCGCGGCCGGCCAGCCATTCGATGTTCGACATGTAGGTTGCGGTGACCGTGACCACGGGGGAGTGCCCCAGGCTGAATCGGGGCGGGCACAACTCCTGCAGCAGTTCCGGATGCGTGCGGAAGGCAACGGAATGGGAAACCGAAGACGGGGAGTCCTCGTTCATAAAGCGCCGCCCGTCCGGTCCCCGCCGTGGTCCGGTGGCAAGGCCAAAACAATAGGGCATGCGCCGCATGTCCGGTGCAAACAACGAATCGCTCATCCACTGCCTCCTGTCCCAAACATCGCCCTGCCCCGACGCGGCCGTCCTGCAAGTCCAAAGCGTACCAACCGCGACTGCCGGAAACAGGCCATTTGAGTTTAGTCTACAGACGGCCCCTTCCATCCCCGGGACTGTCGGCAACCGGCCGGTTCCCCGTCCTGCAACGCGGATGTCACATTCCATGCAGATCCACTCTTCCAGCCGCGCGTCCAAAGGGCAGATTGCAGTGTTCACCGGTGCCGTCTTCTGCTACTGGGCCGGTCTTTACCTCTATGCACCGACCCTTCCCATTTACGTGAAGCAGTACAGCAGCCATTTGGGCGTAATTGGCCTTGTCCTGTCGATGTACGGCTTCTGGCAGGCCCTCCTGCGCTTTCCCGTGGGGGTGACGAGCGATCTCCTGGGACGGGCCAAACCTTTCATCCTCTTTGGCTACCTGCTTACGGCCCTGGGGGCTTGGCTGATCGGATTCGCCGACGATATCTTTTGGATTGGGGTTGGCCGCAGCGTCACCGGCTTGGCCGCGGCCACGTGGGTACCCATCGTGGTGGTGTTCAGCCGTTTCTTTCCGCCGGCACAAGCCATCCGGGCCACTGCATTAATGGCCATGGTCGGTGGCGCAGCACGGATCCTTGCCACCGGTTCCACCGGCTTCCTCAACAGTGCCGGAGGTTATTCCCTGGCCTTCAACCTGGCGGCGGTTGCGGCCGTCCTGGCCTTGGTGTTGATGCTCTTGGTCAGGGAAACCCCCCGCGCCCCGACCAAGCCTTCGCTCCGTCCCATCGCGGCCCTTGCCTCGCGGCCCCACGTCCTGTTTCCGGCGCTGCTGAATGCCGGCTCCCAGTTCGTGAACTGGGCCGTCACCTTCAGCTTTATCCCCATCCTGGCGGGAAACATGGGTGCCTCGGACGTGGAGGTCAGCTTCCTCATGACCGACTTTATGGTGGTGAATTTGGTGGGCCTGTCGGCCACGGCCGCATTCGTCAACCGGATCGGGGCGCGCAAACTGGTGCGCACGGGGTTTCTGCTGTTGGGCATGGCCACCTTGCTGGCCGCGTGGTCGCCCACGGTCTGGTGGCTGTTCCTGGCACAGGGACTTGTCGGGTTGGCCACCGGCATTGGCTATCCAACGCTCATGGGCCTGAGCATCAGGCACGTATCGGACCACGAGCGGACCGCCGCCATGGGCCTGCACCAAGCCGTCTACGGCGTCGGCATGTTCACGGGGCCATTCGTCGCCGGGTTCCTGTCGGAGCAGTTTGGCATCCCAACCACGTTCCTGTTGCTGGCAGTGCCGTGTCTGCTGGTACTGGTGCCGCAGGTCGGAGGACGGTTGTTGCTGCCCGCCACTGCGGACCCGACGGATGCCGGACACTGACTCCGCTTGGGGACCCGGCTCCCATGTGGAATTCATGTTGGGCCATGACTTTGTGCCTGTGATTCGGTACACCCACGCCCACTGCATCGAGAATGAAATAGTCCCGGTCTTGCCTGTCCGGGGGCAGAGCGACTCCCGTGGAAGCAGACTGCCAAGATTGAACGCGCCGTGCCACATCCCCTATGGTTGTAGGCAGCCTCCTTGACAAGAAGTGGACACGCCACCGAAACCTGCCGCCAATCCGTTGACGGAAACAGATTCAGGGCCAGCGCGCTTCGGGGCCGCGGTTGACCACACATAAACCACAAGCGGAACCAGACATGCAGATCCAAGTTGCCTACGGACGCACCGGATTGGCGATCGAGGTGCCTTCCGGTACCGACATCATCCAATCCACCCAACTGCCCGGAGTTACGTCGGAGAAGGCGGCATTGGAACAGGCACTGCGCTCGCCGATCGAGAGTGCCCCTCTTGCCGACCGCGTCGATCCCTCCAGCCACGTCGTGATTGTCCACACCGACATCACCAGGGCAACACCCAACGACCGCATCCTGCCTGTGGTACTGGATGAACTGCTCGATGCCGGGGTTCCTCGAACCCACATCACCCTGGTCAACGCCCTGGGCACCCACAGACCACAGACCGAAAGCGAACACCGCGCACTTATTGGGGATGCCGTCTACGAGAACTTCCGGTGTCTCCAGCACGATGCCTTTGACGACGATCTGCTGGTCGACATGGGCCAAACCTCGAACGGCCATCCCGTCCGGTTGCATCATTTGCTGGTGGACTCCGACCTGTGCATTCTGACCGGATTCATCGAACCCCACTTCTTTGCGGGTTTTTCGGGCGGTCCCAAGGGCGTACTGCCGTCCCTGGCGGGTTTCGAGAGTGTCCTATCCAATCATGGGCTCAGGATGGTGGGCAGTCCCAAGGCCACATGGGGCTCGCTTGACGGCAATCCCATCTGGGAGGAGATGAAGGAAGTGGCCCTGATGCTGGACGAGGTGTTCCTCCTGAACGTCACCTTGAACCAGCAACACGAGATCACCGGGGTGTTTGCCGGAGACCTGTTGGCGGCCCACAGGAAGGGCACGGACTTCGTGCGCCGACACTCCATGGTGCCGGTGGGCGAACCCTATGACATCGTGGTCTCCTGCAACAGTGGTTATCCGCTTGACCAGAACCTGTACCAGTGTGTCAAGGGCATGAGTGCCGCCAGCCAGATCACCAGGCCCGACGGCCACATCGTGATGGCCGTCGAGTGTGCCGATGGCATTCCCAACCACGGCAAGTATGCGGACCTGCTTCGCCGCGGCGGATCACCCGACGGCATCCTGGCCATGCTGAATGAGGACGGATTTGAAGAGCATGATCAGTGGCAGGTTCAGATTCAGGCGCGTATTCAACAACAGGCAGACGTACACGTCTTCAGCGCGGGTTTGACGGAGCAGCAGATCCAGGAGGCGTTGTTGATTCCCTGTGCCGACGTGTCCCAGACCGTAGCGGGCCTGGCTGTCCCAGCCAATGGCGCCGCACCGCGCATCTGCGTAATGCCGGATGGTCCCATGACCATTGCCTACGTTGACCGCGATCCCTGTTGAATTCAGCCCCGGGCAATCCCGGATGGCCCAAGGATGGACTTGTCAATCCCAAGCGGTTTCCTGACCAACCTCTGGCCGGTCCCAAGCGAAGGGGCTTATAGCGAGCGGTTGACAACAAGCCCTGTGCTCCAGTGCCCAGGGCCACTTCAAACTTGCGCAAGTTTGTGCGCTTGTAGCATAATGACATGCCTAAACACGAGAGCCCGGCGGACATCGGACTCTTCATCAGACAGGGAATGCAGTTCCCGTGCCTGACAGCCCCGATTCTACAACGCAGACCCCGGACACCGTCCACCGCACGGTGCGCCTGCGCCTGTATCCAGGCGATGCTGCCACCGGCATCCTGCTGACGGCCATCGCCGGCGCCTGCCGCTACGTCTGGAACCATATGCTGGCCGACTGCGAGTGGCGGTACGCCCGCTGGAAGGAAATGCACGTACCCGCGGCCAACTGGCCGGAGGTCCGGGAAGGCAAGACGGCCTGGGCCAAGGCCGTCCGCAAGCGCATGGGACCCACGCCGTCCGTCTCCTGCTACACGCTGTACAAGCGGTTCACGGAACTGCGCAACGATCCGGCCCACGCATGGCTGAAGGACTACCCGTATGCCTGCGTGCGCTACAGCCTGAAGTACCTGGCCGACGCCTACCAGCGGTTTTTGGCGGATCCTGCGAACGAAGGCAAGCCCCGCTTCAAGGCCCGACACTTCACCGTGCCGGCGTTCACCATTCCCGAGGCCGTCAAGATGGACGGGGATCGCCTGTACGTACCCAAGGTGGGCTGGCTGCGGCTGGCGGGATCGAACCAGTACGCGGGCTGCCAACCGCTGACCGTGCGCGTGCGCATGGAAGGCACGGAGCAACACCCCAAGTGGTATGCCTACGTCTGCTACGAGGTGCCCGCGGCGCAGG
>CAZMKQ010000022.1:0-40434 GCA_964566955.1 uncultured Caldilineaceae bacterium
CTTTTTTCCAGGTCGCCTGGGCCTGGGGATCCGCCTTCGTGTGCCGGGGCCGGGGCACCTTGAGCCCGATCCCCAGCCGTGGCAGCAGCGTGTACAGGCTGCCCACCGTGTAGACCACCCCGAACCGGTCCTCAATCCAGTCCCGTACCTCCTGCGCTGTCGCAAAGACCCCCTGGGCCGCTTCCGCCACCACCTGGGCCTGCTGCGCCTCCGTCAGATAGCAGGGCGTGCCGTGTCCGCCCTGCCGATGGGACCGCACCTCGGCCAGCCCGCCGGACCGGTACCAGCGCAGCCACAGCTGTATGGAATTGCGGCTCACGCCCACCGCGGCCGCCACGGCCGTCGGCCCCTGCCCCTGGCGCAACAGCCACAGCGCATGCAGCCGCGTGCGCACTTCGGTCACCTTTTCCGCCCGGTACTGCCGGTGCAGCGCGTCCGCCGTGTCCTCGGCCGCCCAGTCGATGACCACCTTGCGTGTCATGCCTGTCTCCCCCCTTGGCAATGGTCAACCTGTCAAGTAAGAACATTGTACTGGATTGGTATGACACCGACGGCGCGGCAACCAGCACCTTGGTGAATTCACCGGGATCAGGTGTTCCGCTGCGGTTCCCGGTGCAACGACCATCCCGGGGGCTGGGAATGCGCCCGGGATACCTGTCTGGAACGAAGCTCCAGACCCGCTAATACGACTTTCCCCCTTCGCAAGACACCGAAGGATAGGTTGCATCTTCTCCGGTTTCGTCAGCGGTGTGAACCTCGTATTGGCTGCCGTCGTGTTGGAAGGTTATCCGATAACCCGGGACCATAACCGTGCCGTATGCCTTGTCCGGCTCCGGGCATCCCAGGGACGTGTCAGACCACTGCACTGCCTGTTCGCTGACAAACTCCAGACTGTCGGGCGCTACCGAAAGTCGTTCGGCCAAAACCTGGCGGGCTGCCGCTTGCCGGTCGCCGTCGGCAACGGGCAACGCGGACTCTTCCGGTGTTGGAGTTGCCTGGACACCGGCGCCGTCGGGCAATGGATAGCTGCTGCACGCCGCGGTGATTCCAAGGACCATTGTCAATGTTGCCGAAGCAATCAAGAAACGAAGTCGAGCAGAACACTGCATCGGACGGTGGCATGTCCGTGTTGTGGGTGTCATGTGATCCTCCGGGAAGGTGTTGTGCCAAGATCGGGTCCGTTGTCAAGAGTCCTCCAACAGCATGCAACGACCGGATCCGTTAAGAAAGAGACCAGCTTGAGTGACGACCACCACGCTTGAAGAGGCAGAGCCTCATGTAGCCTTTCCCCGTTGCGGGTTTGGCGTGGCAGTCCGGTTGGCGTAAGCCAGGCTGTCCGTGAGTAGCCCTGTATGCCGCAATGAGATGGCCACGATGGTGCGACAGGCTCATAAGTGCAGCAGGTTGGCATTCTTGCCATCACAAGCAAACATCCGGGTACGCCTGAGGAATTGTAAGTGCGTCCCGCGGTTCTCCTTCGCCGTCCCGGTGGCGGCAGGTGTGATCGCTCCACAACAACCTGATCCAAGCCCCAAGTTCCGATGCCGAGCAGACCCCTGTCGCGAGTGCCCATCCGGTCACAGGCTGCCGGCGAGACAATGACCGGCAAAAACAGCGCAGTCTTCTCCGATGCCGGCCAGTTCGATCCATCAATGCCGATCCGCGCCAGAATACCGTTGGCCCGGCCATGGCTGGGATTTGGGAGCCTGACCCAGGTCAGGCTGTCCGCCACGACCGGCGCTATCCCGGCCGATGGAATGCCGGGCGGTAGAGCGAGAGGCCGCGCACGTTGGTGTTGAGCGGCATGGCGATGAAGAAGTGGAAGACCGTGGTCGGGCCGACCAGCATCGCGACATCAAGGAACGCCCTCCCATCGACTTCCATGGGCCTGCGCGGCTTTGGAATGGATCCGCGTAGTTGGCCCAACCTACCAGGTTGGGCCAACGGTTGATGTTGTTGAAAAGGCGCAGCCGGACAGGGCGCGGGGGGTGAGCCAGCTGCCCATGGCGGGAACTGGGGTCGGGCAACAGGAAGCAGGACCCGGTTGTACAATGATGCCCAGCAGGGTGTATCGGGTCGGGACGGTGAGTCGGCCCAATGTGGTTTGCTTGCCTGTGCGACCGGCTGGCAGTGGCTTGCCGCGGTTGTTGGGGACGATCACCGGCAGGAGAACTTGCAATGACGACAGCGGTCACCCGCGCCCAGAGGGAACAATATGAGGAGGACGGGTACTACATCGCACGGGGACTGCTGGAACCGGACCAGGTGGCACTGTTGTCACGGGAAATCAAGGACACGATTGCCAGCGGCACGGACGGCATCAACTTCGACAACACGCGCATGGACGGCAAGACCCTGAAGGGGTCCGGCATGTACCGCAAGCTGGCCTTGCTGGGACGCCGCAACCCGTTGGTTTGGAACACCTACTACGCCCATCCCGGGGTTGTCGCCATCAACCGGGCGTTCCTGGGCGACGAGGTGAAGCTGTGGTTCGACTCAATCTTCACGAAACCCGCGCGGGTGGGCGAGGCCACGCCCTGGCACCAGGACATCGGGCTGTGGACCCAGACCCCGCCCCAAAAGAAGAACAAGCCCCACTACCGGGATGCGCTGACCATCTGGATGGCCGTCGACCGGGCCGACCGCAGCAACGGCTGCCTGCAGGTCGTGCCCGGCAGCCACAAGGGGCCGGTGGTGGAGCACGTGCGGTATCCGGACAGCATTCATGTCGAACTGCCCCGGGATCAAGTGGCGGATGTCCAAGTGGACCACATCGAGCTGGAGGCGGGGGACGCCATCGTCTGGCATGCCCATCTCTGGCACTACAGCCCCGTCAACCTCAGCGACCGGAATCGGCTGGGCATTGCCCAAGTAACCCTGTCGGCCCGGGATGCCGCCGCGACCGGCAAGCACAACCTGCCGGCACTGGTGTGCGCAGGCATGGGTCAACCGGCACCGATTCAGGAAGCGGAGCGTTCCGCTCCCGGCTAACGAGGCCCGTTCCGGTCGCCGGGCTTGCGGGATGTGTCCATCCTGGGGGAGTCGGCATACGCGATCGCCGGGCGGAATCCTCTAGGATTAGGGCACCGGTCACAGAGTTGCCTGCTGCATGAAACCGCTTTTCAGTCTTGTCAAGTTCCGATGAACAACCGCCGTCTGCGCCGGTGGCAGGATTCCTGTTGCCATCCATGCACGGACGGTCGGATAGGTGAGAGTTCAAGGTGTCCATCGTCAGACACGAGTTGTCGTTACATACCTCGTTTTTCAAGTCCCTGCGCAAGCTGGGCCGTAACGAACAGGATGAAATCCCGGACTTCCTGAACAGGGTTCGGTTCGATCGGCATGGCGGCAAGCTCAATCTCAAGAAGCTGCGGCATAACGAATTCCACACGGCGCGGGTAACCAAGTCCGTGCGCTGTGTCCTGCACTGGCCGCCGGACGGCGGTCACCTGTCCCTCTTCTACGTGGGGCAGCACGATCATGCCGAACGCTGGTTCAACCAGCACCGTTTGGGCACATCCCTGCGCACCGGGGTGGCGGGCAGGGTCGCGCCGGACCGCCGGATTGCGGCGGTGAGTGATCTGGAGAGCCTGCTGAATCGGGAGGATCGCCAGCACTTCTGGCATGTGGACGACGAAGACCTTCTGCACCGGATGCTTGAGACCCCGGACCAGTTGTGGCGGGTCTACCTGGACCCGCGCCAGCGGGAACTGGTGGAAACCGACACGGACGGCCCCATGCGGGTGTTGGGCGGCGCCGGCACCGGCAAGACGGTGGTGGCCATGCACCGGGCCGTGTGGCTGGCCCGGAACATGGTGGAGGACCTCGGGAACCGCATTCTGTTCCTGACCAACAACAGCAACCTGGCGGCCGAAATCGGCCGGGATCTGCGGACCCTGGTTTCCGACGCGGAGGTGTTGCAACGCATCGAGGTCACCAACCTCGACCAGTGGGTTGAGCGGTTCCTCAAGTCCCAGCGCAGCGAACTGCAAATCCTGCATGGCCGCACCCAGCAGAAGGATCGGATCTGGAGGAAGGCCTGCGACAAGGTGGATGTCGACCGGTTCTGGTCGCAGGAGTTGCTGAAAAAGGAGTTCGAGCAGGTGGTCCTGATCCAGGGCATCCACACCCTGGAGGAATATCTGGAGGCGGACCGCAGCGGCCGCGGCATCGCCCTCACGGAGGCGCACCGGGTGGAACTCTGGCCTGCCTTCGAGTTCTATCGGGAGAGTCTGCGCAACCGCCGGCTGGTGGAACGGGAGGATGCCTATCGTGAGGCCAGACTGTGCGTGGAAGCGGGCCGGGCCGGGTTGCCCTACGTGGCGGTTGTGGTGGACGAAGCGCAGAACTTCGGCTACGAAGCCTTCAAGCTGTTCCGCGCCGTGTCCCTGGCCTGCACCAAGGCCTCCGACCGGAATCGGGAGTGCAATCGGCTCTTCATCACCGGCGATGCCCATCAGCGCATCCACCGGGTCAAGGTGAACCTGGGGCGCTGCGGCATCGATGTCAAAGGCCGCAGTCACCGGCTCGAGCTGATATACCGCACCACCAACTCCATCTACACCGTGGCGGCCCATGTGCTGGGGGATGGGCACTACGACGACCTCAACGGTCAGGTCGACACGCTGCTGGGATACCGCAGCCTCTATGACGGTCCCTTCCCCTATTGGGAGACCTACGCGGATGTCGAGGACGAAGGGGCCGGCATCATCGTGGACTGGATCAAGCACCTGCAGCACGAGGACGATCTGGGGCGGGACGACTTCTGTTTACTGGCTCGGACGGTGTCCCGCGTGAAGACCTGGGAACGGGCCCTGAAGCAGAAGGGGCTCGACGTGTACTGCCTGCGCTCGGGCGGGGCCGACACGGGCCACGGCAGTTCCGTGCGTCTGGCCACCGCCAACAAGCTCGAAGGTCTGGAGTATCCTGCGATCGCCGTCCTGGATGCGGACAGTGCCAGTTACCCCCTGCATCAGGAGATGCAGTCGGTGACGTCGGAGGCGGAACGGGCGGAGCAGTACAAGCAGGAACGCTCGCTGCTGCATGTGGTATGCACCCGTGCCCGCAATCATTTGCTAATCTGCACCCAGGGTCCGATTTCGCCGTTCCTGGAGGGCGTGTTCGAGCCGGGCCGGCACGGATTCGCCCGGCACTGACGACCGTCTTCGGTCCCTTCGCGTCCGTCCGTGCCTGTGGACGGGACGCTCCGCCGCCGGTTCGCCTACGAGCGCAACGCGGCCCCGCCGCGGCCGGTTCCCGGACCTCCATTTCGCCGAATGCGTTGCCATGCCAAGAACCTCACGAAAGATCCGGCTGCACAAGGACTACCTGACCAAGGTCAAGAAGCTGTCGGACGACGAATTGTCGTCGGTTCAGGACACCCTGCGACAACTCTTCAGCGGGGACACCACCCCGGGCTTGAACCTGAAGCGGATCCAAGGATCCGAACCCCTGCGTTCGGTCCGGGTCACCAATGACATCCGGATGGTTGTGCACTTGGTGGGAGGCGAACTCATCGTCCTGCGTGTGGATCGCCACGACGATGCCTACGAGTGGGCCCAAAAAAACAATGGCACGGACCGGTTGAAGAATCTGACGGCTCATCAAAATCTTGCGCCTGAGCCGTATGTGCCACCCGATGAGGTTGCCTCCGGCCTCCTGCCAGCCGTTGTCGCCGGGACAAGACCCCCGGGCTCGTTCAATGCCCGGTCCGGGACCGGCATGGCCAAGCCGGGGTCCGGATTGAAAGTTCCCGGCCGGGACCGGCGGACCGGGGATGATCAGTACGCGGATTCCTCCGCGGCAGGTGACCGTCTCCTGGAGGCAGCTTTGGCTGTCTGGAAGGAACCAGTGGCTGATGTCTCGGCTGTCAAGCAACTGTACCGGCCCTGCGACGGCCCCATGCTGGTATTGGGCACAGCCGGAACCGACAAACAGTTCGCCACAGTGATCCGCAGCCTGTACCTGGCGGACAAATTTGCCGATGTCGGCGAGCATATTCTCCTGCTGACGGACTCCGGGCACGCGTGTGAAACGTTTGAACTGTTTCTGGAACGGGCCAAGGCAGAGGAAGACCTGAAGCCAACCGTTGCCGCCGTGAAGGTTTCGCGCTTCAATGACTGGCTGCAGCACCACATGCAGGAATCGGCGTCCCGGAATAATGTCTGTCCCATGGTGCGCCAAAGGCTGGAGGACGGTTCCCTGTCCCCCGCGACCGCAGGAGTGGTGGTGCACGACAGCCAGAACCTTGGTCCACAGGCTGTGAGTTTGTGCCGGGAACTGGCACTCGCGACCATTCCGAAGCATGAAAGGTGGCGTCCGACCGAACTCGAACGGCTGTGTCTGGTGGCGGATCCATTCCAACGCACAGACCACCTGCGCCTGAACATTCAGGAATGCGATGTCAAGCCGGCCAAGACCATTCGGTTGCGACAGAGCGGTGTCGTCACGCAAGCGGTCATCGATGTGGCCGTGTCGGCATTGAATGGGCAGGAGTTCGACGACTTGACGGGCGGGATTGCCGCGACGGACGGCTATCGCAGCCTTGAGGCCGGTGAGAAGCCTGCGTTCCGCCGTTGCGCCAACCTTGGGGAAGGCGCACGCCAAGTGGCGGACTGGCTGCGCGAGGTGCAAGAGGCCGATGCGGAACCGCTCCCCGGCCGCTTCTGCCTGGTTGCCCGAACCAACAGCCGCCTCAAGGATTGGCGCAAGGCCCTCCGCAAACGGGGCGTGAAGACCCGTCGTCTCAGACTCGAGAGCGATCCTGCAAGCTCCACGGACAAGGTCTGGGTCGCCAAGCCCGAGGATTTGGATCCGGAGATGTACTTCAGGGGAATCGTCTTCCTGGACGCGGATCGCAAGTCCTGGCCCCGGCGCAAGATCCTGCGCCAAGCCGTGGACGAAACCGACAGGGACGCGGTTGAGCTTCGCGAGCGGTCCCTGTTCTACTTGGCCTGCACACGCGCCCGAAGGCACCTGCTGTTCTGCAGTCGGGGACCGTTTGCGCCCTGGCTGGAGGAGTTGGCTCCTCCCGCACCCGTACCGGAAGCCGAAATTCAGTCTCCTGTCCAGCCGTCTGCGAGGATTCAAGCCATGAAGTACCCGGTATTGATTGATCAGGAAATCACCGATGCGATGCTGCAGGTCCTGCACGACCGGGGCTGCGACACCTACGATTGGAATCCCGGCGGGGAGACACCGCGCATGGAGGAGACCGTCGGTTTCTTCGTCTACGGCCATGCCCTGATTGATGGCCCGATCATGGATCAAATGCCGAAGCTGAAGGTCATCAGCAACATGGGCGTAGGGGTGGACCATATCCGGATTCCGGATGCAACCGAACGCGGCATCGCGGTCGGCAACACACCAGGGTTTGTGGACGGTGCCACGGCGGACATGGCCTTTCTGCTCATGATGGCCATCGCCCGCAACCTGAAGAAGGGCATGGATTACGCCCGCGGGCCGGAGTTCCGGCACTTCGACCCGACGCTGTGGCACGGCCGGGAAATCAACGGCGCCACGCTGGGCATTTACGGCATGGGAGCCATTGGCAGCACGGTGGCGCGCCGCGCCGCCGGCTTCAACATGCACGTGATCTACCACAACCGCAACCGCCTGTCGGACACGCGCGAAGCCGAACTCAACGCCTACTGGGTACCGCGTTCCAGCCTGCTCGCCCGGTCGGACTTCCTGCTGTTGTCACTGCCGCTTAGCGAGGAGACGGAGGGTTGCATGGGGCTGGCGGAGTTCCGTCAGATGCAGAACGATGCATTCCTGATCAACATTGCGCGCGGCGGCTTGGTCCGAACCGAGGAACTGGTGACTGCCTTGGAGGAAGGCCAACTGGCCGGTGCCGCCCTGGACGTGACGGAACCCGAACCGTTGCCGCGGGATCATCCGCTGGTCGAGCACCCGGATGTGATCATCACGCCGCACCTGGGCTCCGCCACGGTGGAGACACGGGAGGGCATGTTCATCCGCACCCTCGAAAACCTGATGGCCGGCATGCAGGACAAACCCCTGCTGAACCAGGTCCTTCAGTAGATCGGCGGACGGCGCGTTTCCCGGCCCGATGCGCCATGGCAGGTTCCCAACCATCTCCGGCGGAGGCTGAACGCCCGGCCGTGCAGGCGTCCTCAAGGACGGTGTTTTCCGGCGAGCGGACCCTGACGGCGCCCGAACCCGATCTGGGGCCGGAACTGGTACCCGACACCCGCCTCAAAATGGACGGGCTGGCATTCCTGACCAGCCTGCCAGCGAACTCCATGCCCGCGGCCTTTCTGGACCCGCAATACCGGGGCGTGCTGGACAAGATGGCGTACGGCAACGAGGGCAAGTCCCGTGAACGGGCGCGCGTCGCCCTGCCGCAGATGACCGAGGACCACATCGCGCGCTTTGTGGCCGGCATCGATCGGTGCCTGATGCCCAGCGGTCACCTGTTCCTCTGGATCGACAAGTTCCACCTGTGCACGGGTATTGGGCCCTGGCTTGAGGGAACTGCGCTGGAAACAGTGGATCTGTTGACGTGGGACAAGCAGCGCATGGGCATGGGCTATCGGACCCGCCGACAGGCTGAGTACCTAGTCATCCTGCAGAAGTCTCCGAAACGGGCCAAGGGGGTGTGGGCCGTACACAACATCCCCGATGTTTGGGGCGAGAAGGTGCCGCGCGGCGGCCACGCCCATCGCAAGCCGGTTGGGCTCCAGGCGGAACTGATCGCCGCCGTGACCGGCGAGGGGGACATCGTGATCGATCCGGCGGCCGGCAGCTTCTCCGTGATGGAGGCCTGTCGGCGCACGGGACGCCGTTTCCTCGGTTGCGACATCAACGGCTGACATTGCCCTACAGTCCCATGTGGCGGTGCAATGTTGGGGGCAGAAGCCACACCGCGCGTCAAGTAGAATGCAGGTCAATGACCTCGCTTCGAGACCAAGGGGCAACACTGATGAACACAGTTGTTGCAGAACGCACGCAACGCGGCAAGGTACAAGGGCCAGGTTCTCGGAAGCACCCATTCGCATCGGCCTGGGACTGGCGCCTGCCGCCCTTCAGGGGGGACACTGATCCGGCCACGGCACGCCGGGCGCGCCAGTTGCGCATTCGCTGGCGGTTGTCCAACCCGGATGCGTGGCAAGAACAGTTGAAAGCGCTGTCGCATTTCGACCCCGACTACACCTATGACGAAGGCCACGAGTACACGGAGGACTGGACATCCGACCCCGACTACCCTTTTGAACATCGCCTCGAATTCAACAAGGACGGGTTTCTGGTGCCTCCCCACAGTTGGCATGCCACCTACCTGACCACCATCTTGCTGGTCCTGCAAGAACTCTTCAGGCGCGGCCTCAACCTTACGGTCTCCGAGCCGGAACTCCACTTTGACTCGGAGACATCCCGGAATCTGCTCTTGCTCACGGATGGCGGCAACTTCAAAACCCAGGTCAATCCGGATGTGGCCGTGTTGCCCACCAACGCCGACTACGCGAAACACCGCGTGCTTCGTACCGACTTGGGGGAAGAAACACCCGTTATGGTGATTGAGGTGGTCTCCCCAACCTCCGTGGAACGGGACCGAGACGAAAAGTTCCGCTTGTATGCAAGTCTTGGCGTATCCGAGTACCTGCTTGTTGACCTTGGGGATGCGGACGACACACCGCAAGAGACCGACTTGCGCCTGGAGATGTTCCGTCTGCAAGACAACGGGACCTATGCCTTAACCGGCGAAGCATCCGGTGGACCGCCCTACCGTTCCATCCACAGCCAAGTTTGCGGCACCTCTCTGCGCATTGGTCCGCCACGAGACAAGGTGGACGTGCCGCTGTTCCAATGGTACGACCCGGATCAGGAGCGCTGGCGTGACACCTTCAGCGATGAGCACGCCGAAGGCCATGCCGAAGGGCAATTGGACTTTGCCCTGAAGATGTTGAAGCGCTGGTTGCCGACCGACGCAGACATGGATCTTGTTGCCAAGCAATGGTCTGACACGGGGATGCCCGAAAACATCAACGACATGGTTATCGCCGTCCAGGCCGATCCCGAACAGTGGCGCACTATTCTCGGCATGCCCGACAACAGGGCACACTGATGTCCTGTCGGGAAACCCTTCGCCATTGAGCTTCGGCATCCTCGCAAAGGGATTCATCCTCCTGCCTGAACCGCCGGCCTAGCGTCTTCACGGGTCGTTGGGTCCCCGACGGGAACGCTCCTCACTGTGCAGAGGACCCCTACCGCGCGCGGGCCGTCGTTTCTTGGGGCGTGACATCAACGGCTGACCGCCGAATCCGCGGCACCGGACTCCGGCTTGGCCGGCCTGTGTCACCGTCCCAAGTAGAATTGACCATCCTGATGCAGCCAGCATCGCCACTACTCGCCTTCATGGACGAGCAGTTACACCATGTCCCAGATCCCCGAGTTAGCCGATCCCCCACCCTTGACTCCGCCCGAGAGGCTCCCGGGCGAACGAATCGTGCTGCGCCGCTCCAGCCTGGTGGATGCCGAGGACATCTTTCGGAACTACGCAACCGACGAAACGGTCACGTACTTCCTGCCTTGGCATCCGCACCCCGATGTCAATGCCACGCGTCTGTTCCTGCAGAAAGCCAACGAGAACTGGCGCAACGGAACGGACTTCGCCTACTCCATCATCCACAACGATTCGGACCAGGTGATCGGCATGATTTCGATGCGGCCGCACGGCCACATCGTGGAGATGGGCTATGTCTTGGCCCGCAACTTCTGGGGTCAGGGCATCATGACGGAGGCGCTGACTACCCTTTCCGACTGGTGTCTGGGCCAACCCGAAATCTGGCGCGTGGAAGCCTACTGCGACGTGGAGAACAAGGCCTCGGCCCGGGTCATGGTCAAAGCCGGCATGCGGGAAGAGGGAGTGCTGGCGCGTTACCTGCTGAATCCGGGCCTGGACGCCAGACCCCGCAATGCCTATCTGTACGCACGGACCAAGGACCGCATCCGATCCTGAGACCAGGTTTCCGTGAAGGACCTGCCGATCTGAACTTGCAAGCCAGCGCAGGACGTCACTCCCGACCATAGCCTCGGGCAGAGAGTTTCATGACGCGACCCAGAGGTTGGTTACGTCAATGTTGATGTGATGGAGATCGGTGACGTTGCGGGTTGCGACGCAGAGACCATTGGCCTTGGCAGTGCCTGCCATGAGGGCATCGCCTAACTCCAGTTTGTGCAGCACGATCGTGGACAACCAGAGGTCGTCATGCTCGGTGAGGAAGGTGACTACCTGTAAATCTGGAACACGGTGCATCGTCTCCGACACCACATTGGTATCCAGAAGGTAGCCACTCATCCGACTTCATCGTCCGTGAACGGGATCTTTCGAGTAGATCTACGGTCCGGAAGCTCAAGATCGATTCCGCGCGGCATATTCCCGATCAGCCACCGGCCGAGAGGCTTCCGCGGAGACTGTTGCTCATCCCATATATGAGAAGGCACTACCACGAACGACTTGCGGGTGCCGATACGCTGCGGCCCTTCCGATTCAGCGAGGCGCAGAATTTCGGACAAGCGCGCCTTGGCCTCGGCGATGGTCCAGACGCGCTGGGATTGGGCGGTTCTCACGAGCAAGACTCCCGGTGCCAAGCGTGTACTGGCCCAGTATAGACAGGAGTCTGCGGGGCAATACCAAGTCAACCTGAAAGCCGCCACAGTCCAGGAGCGGAGCCAGCATTGCCGGGTTCCATCCGTTCTTGTTTCGCAAGCAGCCAGATTGTTGTTGAATCGTCCTGACCATGTTTGGGGTGTCCCTCGCAAGATGCCCATCACGGCAGGGCATCGCCCCATCCACCCGCGGTTCAGCTCGAAGGTTTCGCACCTTGATTGGAATGGGGCTTATACCGAATAGTGGACATCCATGTGCAACCCTGACGGAAGCCGTGTGAGCTGGACCTTCGGCACGACTCCCTGACAGACAGGTTGAACATGCCAACCTGGACTGTCGTCGCGGATTCTGCAACCGACACCGTGATCCGCAGCGAGCGGTACCGAATTCGCTTCGACAGCCCCAGACATGCGCAGGCCTGTGCGGGACTGGCCGGAGCCATCCGCTTCGTGTGGGCGACTCAACCTTGTCCGGTTTTACAGTGACGCGTATGCCAGGTACTGCTGGCCGGTGACGTCACTCGCTGATATTCAATTGGCGCTATTTAACCTGCTTGCGAGCGAGGGCCAGGTGTACACCGACAACGACCACCTGTGGCATATGGAGGCCGCGCGCCTGCACAAGGCCGATCCGGCATTAGTTCCGGAAGACACGGTACAAGGTTGTACGTCTGGACAACGAGGATGAAACAGAGATCACGCGCTGGTGGGAGGAACTGACGAGCCAGGGCGGCGGGAGCACGGTTGTCAAACCGATGGCCGTTGTCGCGAAGGGCAAGCGGGGTCTGATGCAACCCGCTGTGAAGTGCAGGGGTGCCGAATACTTGCGCATTATCGACGGACCGGAGTACACAGGACCGGAGAACCTGGAACATCTGCGCAACAGGGGCCTTTCCAGCAAGCGTTCACTTGCGCTTCGGGAGTTTGCGCTGGGCATAGAGGGCCTGCGGCGTCTTGTGGAGCGGGAGTCTCTCTACAGGGTCCATGAGTGCGCATTCGCGGTACTCGCTCTTGAGAGCAAACCGGTTGATCTCAGATGGTGAATAACTTTCCACGGATGCGATAAGGTCAGGTTCTCCGCCCTACCAGTCAAGAGAGACACGCATGCAACGCTATATGGTCTGTGGCTGGGTTGCTCTGTGTCCGGTCCGTCCCCTGATATTGCTGGTTCTACTGTTCGGATTCTGGTTGTCCCTGCCACCGACGTGGAGTTTTGCCTGCTCGTGCCCTGAACCGGGTCCGCCCCTAGAGGAACGTGAGAAGGCAACGACGGTCTTCCGGGGGGAAGTGGTCTCAGTACGGGAATTCCCCATCCTTTTCGGAATCTGGGGCAGCAGGGATCCAACGACCATCAAATTCAAAGTCCAGACCGCTTGGAAGGGAGCGGCTTACCCCACCCGGTACGTGACCACGGCGCGTAGCGGAGCCAGTTGTGGCTATCCGTTCGTGGCGGGCACCGAGTATGTGGTGTATTCCCAAAGGGGATGGCAGGTGAGTCTCTGCAGTCGAACTCGTCCGTTGGCGGAAGCCACCCAGGATATGGTGGACTTGGGGCCAGGAACCCCACCGTCCTCATGGAACCGGGCTACCTTGTCGCTTCTGGTGTTGCTGCTTGCGGTTGTCACTTGGTTCGGGCGACGTCAGCGATACGCCACTAAGCGGTGAAACAGTTACGACCATGAAGCGGATCCGCGGTTGGATTATCCATCTTGAACATCACGACGCCCGAACTATCCGACACCGGCGCTCAATGGTGTGCTGGGGAGCCGGCACCATGGTATCCGGACGGGGGACTAAGGTCGTGACTGGATGCCTGGTCCAGGATGCCCCGTCACTTATATGTATATTAGAGTCCCAAGGCAGAAGTCTGCCTTGGGGTTGTGTCGGCGAGCCGCCAATTTGGGAGTCCAAGAGATACAGGTCCAGGAACCTGTTGAGGAACGGGAAGAGAGGATTCAATGCAGATTACCCGGAGAAGATTCCTGGCCGGTGCCGCGGGTGCCTTGCTGTTGGGACGTAACTGTTCAGGTACTCCGGTTCGGCTCGCTTGAGGGCCGGGGCCGGGGCGGCGTCGGCTTAAGGCGGGGCGGGCTGCGGCACGGCCTCCGGACCCAGCCGCAGGAGGTCGAGCAGGGGCCACTGCCGCTGGCGCGCGGTCTCGACCAGACCCCGTTGGAATTCACTGCCATTGCAAGTCTAGGTCAGTCTAGGTGGCTTTACACCTGCTAGGGCTAGTTGTATGTGGCACCTGGTTGGAGTGCTGTTCGGCCTGGCTATCCGGAACTAAAAGATGTCGAGCACGTCTTCGAACTCTTAATGCCACGGTCCATGGCGAACCGTATCTGCCCCTGGAGCAACGGGAGCGGCTTGGACGGCTGCTAACCAATGAGTACGCCATCGTAAAAATCTTCAAGAGTAGTGAAGTCAGATGGATACTTAGACAGCCTTGCCCGGTTCCGCTTTGCCCCTAGCAGCCGTATCGTGCGTGATGTAGGTTTCTCCTTCCATTTCCTCCCGGTCCCGCAGTAGGACGTAGTCGGGATCCGGTTCGACCGCGGGCCAGCCTCCCGCCTCCCATTCCCGCCGGATGGCATTCAGTTCCTTCAACACCATGTGGCGCGTCTCCGGCGTGTCGTAGGTGTTGGCGTTGGAGAGGAACTTGATGATTGCCTTGAGGTTCTTGATGCTGATGCGGACCGCCTGCCGCTGCAGGCGCGCGGCTCGGTCGGGCGACGGGTTCTGCGCCAGGCCCTCCAGCTGCCGTGTCAGCCACAGTGTCGGTGCCCGGCGCGTGTTCATGATGAGCTCCGCCAGTTCCAGACGGTGTCCGTAGTGGTCCAGGACCCGCTTGAAAATGCGGGGCACGGTCACCTTGATCAGAAAGAGGATTACGCCCAGTCCGATCGAGGTGATCAGGAGCAGGATTAGGATGGGCGTGCCGCTGTCCATGACGGGGCCGAGTGTGTTGACAAGGGAAGGAGGGACGAAGTCAAAGTTCCGCGACGGCCGTCCCGCTGCCGGTGCGTTCAACCTCGCGCATGGCCACTCGACGGTCCAGGAAACGGATGATCAGTATATACAGGAGCAGGATCGTCAGGGTGGACATGCCCCATTGCACCATATAGCTCAAGTGCATCGACGGCTGGGTCCGCAGGCGGTACATTGTCGGAACGGGCCCATCCCCGGCACTGGGAATAGCCCCTGCGGGTTCCAGATGCAGGTAGTACGGCCGCAGGTTCCAGGGGATCTGCTCCTGCATGGCCTCCAGGTCCATGCTGGACCAGAAGAGCACCGGACGTTCCTGGGTCTCCAAGACCTCGGGATCGGACACCGCGCGGCCGGGCACCAGCAGACCCTG
Source organism: uncultured Caldilineaceae bacterium (assembly GCA_964566955.1). Classification (GTDB taxonomy): domain Bacteria; phylum Chloroflexota; class Anaerolineae; order Caldilineales; family Caldilineaceae; genus Bin34. Next base: position 14,987 of record CAZMKQ010000022.1, read on the forward strand.
CAGCGAGTCCGCGGCGGGCAACGGCAGGGCACGCCAAGCGGCAGGAGTGTCGTGGACCGCGCTGATCCAACCACGGTCGACCAGGATGGCATCGTTGTCGCCAAGCAGCAAGGGAGTGACCAGGTGGGGACCGGCCTCCATGCGGTCCATGGGGCCTACCCACACCAGTTGGTGTTCGAGGTCCCACGTACCCATCGCCCTGACCCTGCGGAAGTGCAGGTCTTGGTCTGCGGACGGTAGTTCGGAGGCCGTGGTCAAATCGATCACGTCCTGCCGCAGGGCAGTGGTCAGCTGGGCCTGTTCGGACAGTCGGAGTTGGTATCGCTCCCACTGCCATTGGCCGAGTGAAAGTTGGAAGCCGACCAGCGCCAAGACGACCAGGGACCAGAGCCAGCGGCGGCCCGTTACATAGGAGCGCAGGGTCATGGTTACGGTACCGGAAGCGGAGCCAGAGGCGAACACGGCCGGGATTCGGAATCCCTGTGCTATATTCGTGCGCCTGCGCGGGCCCCTAGCTCAATTTGGCAGAGCAACGGACTTTTAATCCGTGGGTTCTGGGTTCGAGTCCCAGGGGGCTCACTGGAGGCGCAGCGGCGGCCTGCGCCGGCCTCAACCCCTTACCTGCAACATGACCTTGCCGATGTTGCGGTTGGCCGCCATGTGGGCCTGGGCCTCCTCCGCCCGCTCCACCGGGTAGACCGAATCGATGATCGGTTTCAGGCTGCCGTCCAGCAGGTTGCCCAGGAACCGGCGCTTGAAGCTCTTCATGATGGCCACCTTCTCGTCAACCGAGCGCGGGCGCAGAACGGACCCGATCAACCGCAGCCGAGGCCGCATCAGGTGTCCCAGGTGGATGGAGGCCTCGGCACCGCCGAGCGTGGAGATGATCACCAGTCGCCCGTACGTGCGCAACAATCCCATGTTCCGTTCCAGGTAGGGACCTCCCACCATGTCCATGACGACATCCACTTCCGCGCCGCCCAGGTGACTCCGGATTCGTTCGACGAAGTCCTCCTCCTTGTAGTTGACGGCCAGTTCCGCGCCGAGTTCGCGGCATGCCGCCAACTTGGCCTCGCTGCCGGCCGTGACCAGGACCCGGCATCCGGCCAGGCGGGCCATCTGAATGCCGTAGGTGCCGACGCCGCTGGCGCCTCCGTGGATGAGGACCGTTTCGCCATCCTGCAGGCCGGCCTCCATGAACAGGTTCAGGTAGGCCGTGAGCACGGCCTCCGGCAGGGCGGCTCCCCAGATGAAGTCCTTGTCATCCGGCATCGCGATCAGCATGCGGGCCGGCAGGACCACCTGTTCCGCATAGCCGCCTCCGGTCAGCAGGGCCCGGACGCGGTTGCCCTTCTGCCAGCCCAGCACACGACTGCCCCAGCCGGCGATCGTGCCGGCCATTTCCAGCCCCAGGATTTGCGAGGCACCGGGCGGCACCGGATAGCCGCCTGCCCGTTGCATCAGATCCGCCCGATTAAGGGCTGTGGCGTGAACATCAACCAGGACGTCGTCCGGTCCACATTCCGGATCCGGCACGTCCTGCCACACCAGGGGACGGCCCGGTTGATCTTCCTGGACTACGATCGCCTTCATGGCAGGGGTTTCCGTTGCGGGATGGATGGGGTTGATGCAGGGTCGGTACTTCCGGTCCAAAGGACCGTTCAGTACCCCCGGGAACGCTGGGTCCGCGGTCGATTCTACAACCGGGCGGCGCCGATCCATCCGGTTGGTATCCGTTCCCATATGTTGGATTGCGCACTTGCCGGTCGATCAGGTCTAAACTCCCGGCCATGATGGCCTTTCTGACCGGTGCCCTGCGCGGGCAGGACCTGAATCTGCATGTAGTCCGGGCGCGCAGCCGGGTGCGTTCCTGCTGGCGGTTTGTCCACGGGTATCGGGCACTGTACCTGACGGCACTCCTCCTGCTGGCGGTGGCCGCCTTGGCGCGGTCCTCGTTTGCCTGGGTGATCAGAACCTTCACCGACGATGTCCTGCTGCCGGGGAATTACGACCGCATTCTCCTGATGGGACTGTACTTTCTCGGCTTGGCGGCCGCGGCCGGCTTGTTGACATTCCTGGGGGGCAGGCTGGCCGCGCAGACGGCGGAAGGCGTGACCCGTCGTCTGCGGGTATTCCTCTACGACCATCTGCAGCATCTGCCGTTCTCCTATCACGATCGCATGCAGACCGGGGATCTGATTCAGAGGTCCAGTTCCGACGTGGAGGAGATCAGGCGGCTGTTCGCCGAGCACCTGATGGGGTTGAGCCGGATCGTGTCGATATCCAGCATGGCCTTTGTCGCCATGTGGCAGCTGTCGCCCCGACTGGCGTTGGTGTCCGCGATCGTGATTCCCATCTCGGTGAGTGTGTCCTTTGGCTTCTGGTCCTATCTGGCCCGCATCTACGACCTGTTCCAGGATCAGGAGGCGCGGTTGTCCTCCCTCCTGCAGGAGAACATCTACGGGGCCCGTGTGGTGCGGGCCTTTGCCCGCGAACAATATGAAATCGCCAAGTTCGAGCGGGAGAATGCCATTCTCCTGAACCGGGGACGCAACATGGTCCGGTTCCACAATATCTTCTGGCCCAGCATGGATCTCGTCCTGGCCAGCCAGATGGTTGGTTCCACGCTGTTCGGTGCCTGGATGGCGATCGACGGCCAGATTTCGACGGGCACCTATGTGGCGTTCACCGGGCTGCTGGGGCTGATGGTGGGACCGGTGCGGCATCTGGGACGCATCTTCGCGTTCGTCACCCAGTCCCTGGTCTCCTACGATCGGGTGTTGGCCATCATCAACGAGGACCGGGAACCCCTGGATGCCGGCCTCCGCGACATGCCGCAGGAACTGGCCGGGGACGTCCGTTTCGAAGACGTCTCCTTTGTTTATCCGGAAGGCACGCAGGATCGGCCGGGGGAATCCACGCTGCCCGGGGTCCTGCACGGCATCTCCTTCCACGCCGAGCCGGGGCAGGTGCTCGCGATCCTGGGCCCCACCGGTTCCGGCAAAACCTCCATGATGAACCTGCTGCCCCGCTTCTACGCCTACACCGGCGGCCGCATTCTGCTGGACGGGCGGGAACTGACGGAATACCCGCGGCGGCAGTTGCGGCGGCACATCGGGGTGGTCCAGCAGGAACCCTTCCTGTTCAGCCGCTCGATCCGGGAGAACATCACCTATGGCACGTTCAGGAAGGTGTCCGAGGCGGAGATCGTGGCGGCGGCCGAAGCCGCCAACATTCACGAGTCCATTCTCGACATGCCGAGGGGCTACGACACCGTGGTGGGCGAGCAGGGGGTCACCCTGTCCGGCGGCCAGCGCCAACGGGTGGCGATTGCCCGCACCATCCTCAAGGATCCGCGCATCCTGATTCTGGACGACGCCACCAGTGCCGTCGACACCTCCACCGAGAAGGCGATCCGGGAGGCCCTGCGCAACCTGATGCGCAACCGCACGACCTTCGTGATTGCCCACCGCATCTCGTCGATTGCATCCGCCGACAGGATTCTTGTCCTCGATCAGGGACGCATCGTGCAGACCGGCACCCATGAGGAACTGGTGGCCCAGGCCGGCACCTACCGCGATGTGTTCCGGCTGCAGACCAGCATCGAGGCGGAATTGCAGGCGGACATTCAGTCCACGCTCGAGGCGCATCCCGCCTGAAAGGGACGGTTCGGAACAGCATCATGGCACCCGACACCCACCAGTACGAGGAAGAAGAGTACAGCGCCGCCCTCAGCGGAGCGGCGCTGCTGCGCCTGCTCCGGCTCACGCTCAACTACCGCGGGTACCTGGCCGGATACCTGGTGGGCGTGATCGGCATGGTGCTGGCCGAAGGTGCGCACATCTACCTCGGCAAGCGCATTCTGGACGAGGGGATCCTGGCCGGCGACCTGGGAGAGGTCAAGTCCCTGCTGTGGCTGTGGGCGGGGGTGGCCGTGCTGCTCGCCGGCTGTGTGGCCTTGTTCATCTTCTGTGCCGGGTCCGTGGGCCAGGCCATGAACTACGACCTGCGCAAGACCATGTTCGGCCGCCTGCAGGAATTGTCCCTGGCCTACTACGACCGCACGCCGGTCGGCTGGATCATGGCCCGCGCCACATCCGACTCGCGGCGGGTGTCCGAACTGGTGTCCTTCGGATTCCTGGACATGTTCTGGGGGGCGATGTCCATCCTGGTCTTTCTGGGCTTCATGACCGCCATCAGCTGGCGCCTGGCCCTGGTCATGCTGGCCGTCGTCCCGGTCATGGTGGGCTCCGCCCTGCTGTTCCAGAAGCACATCCTTGGCCACTGGCGCGATGTGCGGCGGCTGAACTCCCGCATCACGGGCAACTATGCGGAAAGCATCCACGGGGTCCGGGTCACGAAGTCGCTGGGACGCGAGGATTCCAACCTGGCGGAGTTCGCCGAACTGGCCACGGGCATGTACCGCTCCAGTTTCCGGGCGGCCTGGCTGTCGGCCGCCTTTCTGCCGGTGGTGCAGGTCCTGGCGGCGGTGGCCGTGGCGCTGATCATCCAGGTGGGCGGTCTCCAGTTCCAGACCGGAATGATCACCTTGGGCGGCATCCAGGCCTTCATCCAGTACATCTTCTGGATGCTGTTTCCCATTCAGGAAATGGCCCGCGTCTATGCCCAGCTGCAGCAGGCGGTGGCCTCGGCGGAGCGGATCTTCTCCCTGATCGACTCCCTGCCGGAGGTCCAGGATCAGCCGGGGGCCATGGAGGAACATTCCCTGCGGGGCACCATCGAGTTCGATGCCGTGGACTTCGCCTACGAGCCGGACAACCCCATTCTGCAGGGGTTCAACCTGAGGGTGGAGGAAGGCGAGACCATCGCCCTGGTGGGGCCGACCGGCGCCGGCAAGTCCACGGTGGTGAACCTGCTGTGCCGGTTCTACGAGCCCCAGGACGGGAGCATCCGCATCAATGGCCAGGATCTGCGCGGCATGACCCTGCATGCACTGCACTCCCGTATTGGCATGGTGTTGCAGTCGCCCTACCTGTTCTCGGGCTCGGTGATGGACAATCTGCGGTACGGACGGCTGGATGCCACCGACGCAGAGGTGTGGTACGCGGCGGAACTGGCCGGAGCCTCCGACTTCATTGATACCTTCGAGGAAAGTTATGACACCGATGTGGGGGAGGGCGGTTCCCTGCTGTCCGCGGGACAGAAGCAGTTGATTTCCCTGGCCCGGGCCATTCTGGCGCGCCCCGACATCTTCATCATGGACGAGGCCACGAGTTCGGTGGACACCATGACCGAGGCGCGCATTCAGCAGGGGATGGAGCAGTTGCTGGAGACCACCACGAGCTTCGTGATTGCCCACCGCCTGTCCACGATCCGCAACGCGGACCGCATCCTGGTGATCAAGGACGGCGGCATCGCCGAAATGGGCAGCCACCAGGAGTTGATTCGGGCCGGCGGCTACTACCACGACCTCTACCGCCGGCAGTTCCGCGACGAGAAGAGCCGTACGGCGGATCCGTTCTTCGGATCCCGCCTCGTACATGTTTGATGGCCTGTGAACGGAACCTGGCCACACACGGATGAGGCCGATGACAGCCCGGAACCAATAGCAACGAGATTGAAACAGTGCCGCCGCACCACCAACCTGCACGGCCAGGCACATGGTGTGCTATTATCGAGACTTCCACAGCTGCCCGGCCAATTCCTGTTTCAATGACAGATATTCTTTCCTGTTGTTGTTCGAAAATTGCCGCCGTCCTTCATCGGGACGACGAAGGTTCAACAAGTACATGAATAATCTTGAGCAAGCCTTTGCAGAGACCGAAGATACAGCTGTAACCCTTCTTAAGACCGCGCAGGCCATGGCAACGCAGGCCAAACGATTGCAAAAGGCGGCCAAGGAGGGAAACATCGCAAACTTGAAGAAAATCCATGCAAATCTTGATCGGGTCATGGAGGACTTGGGAACTGCGGTCGCGACCACCCGGGAGTCCTGGCCCTACTCGGACAACGATGTGCTCCAGTACCTGGACCAAGGCTATGTCGAAGAACTGTTTGAGGTTGCCGAAGAGCACGACTTGGCAATCTACGAGCGGGACGGGCAGTTGATTGCCTATCCCTCCATCCTGAGTGTCGTCACAAGCGACGGTTCGGTCCGGATCGACCGCAAGAAGGCACCCGGGGTACGCCCCTCCAGCCTCGTGGCGCTTCTCATCAAGAACCAAAAGAAGAAGCCAAGGTTCAGGCCCAGCGCGTTTCTCAGGGCATTGCACGGGGTATACCAGGAATTGACCAGGGAGCAGGGCGGCCGCACCCTGATCGCCAGGGCAACGGGACGGGTGGTTCCGCTCGATCTCGTCTACCGAATGTTTACCTCGATGCCCGGCGCCAGCCGCGATTACACCAGGACCGACTTCGCCAGGGACATCTTCGAACTGGAACGAAGCGGGGAGAAGGTGACCAGAACGGGTTTTGAGGTGTTCTTTCCTTCATCCACAGGCACCAGATCCGGCAAGGGAGTGTTCTCCTTCATTGGTCCGGACGGTTCCGAAGCCAGCTACTACGGCCTGCGGTTTGACAAGGTGGACCAGTAGTGAACACGATTTCGCTTGACCGGTGGCTGGATGTTATCGACCAGCAGTATCTTGCCGATTACGTAGCCAGTGGCGGCGCCTCGGTCAAGGTGGCCGTGGCCACGGATGACCTGCGCAGGGAGTTGATGGGCGCAGTCAGGGACCGCTGCGTCCGGCGCAACTTCATTTCCCTGGAGTTCGACGCGGCGGTACGGCGCGCCCACATGCCGCAGGACATCTTCTTCACGATGGCGGAGCAGCTGGATTGGCGGGACCTGGCCCGGCGGCAAATCCTCCACCTGGCCGATCAGGAAGTCGGACTGATCGTGGACGGGGTAGAGCTGTCGGATTCGGTCAACATCTACGAAGCCATCGGCGAGGCCAACGATTTGCCCCGCAACGCGGTCCTCAGGGACCTGCGACCCTTCCTAGAGAATCGCATCGCCCAGAACCACCGCATGGCCAAGGACTTCCGCGTGGCCATGAAGCACCTGTGCCAGTGCGAAACCATCGCGGACCCGCGCTATTACATGGGCGAACCGCTGCTGGAGTGGCTGACCGGCAGGAATACGCGCATGGGCAATGTCCGCCATTTCGAGGTCTCCACTCCGATCAACCGCTATACGGCCCGCTATTTCATCGAGTCGGCCTGCCATTGGATACGGCAGGTAGGGTATGCGGGAACGGTCCTGCAGTTCGACATCGCGCGCGTGACCCGATCGCGCAGGCCCAGTGACGGAAGCCGCTACTACACACGGGCCATGGCCATGGAGCACTATGAAGTGCTGCGCGAGTTCATCGACGGCATGGACCGGCTCGAGAGCACGTTGATCCTGGTGGCGGCCCGGCCGGAGTTCCTGGAAACCGCGCTCGATCGGCGGTCGCGGGGCTTTTCCATATACCAGGCATTGCAGACCCGCATCATGGACGACGTGCGCGACCGCCATTGGGTCAACCCCGAAGCGTCCCTGGTGCGAATCTCAAGCCAAGAGGCAGATTGATGACCGATCCGCTCGAGACCCTGGACTGCCGCAGGGCCCTGGAAGCCCTGCGCAACGGTGTGCCCAACCGTCATGCAGTGGAGATGCTGGGCTGTGGCCAGCCGGCAATTACGGAAAGGTTCGAAGCCATTCTGGGACGCGTTGCCGATCCCGAGCTCTCCCGGCGTTCGTCCGCCGCCAACAGTTTCCTGGTGTCGGGGGACTTCGGTTCCGGCAAGTCCCATTTGCTGACCCATCTGGAACACCTTGCCCTTGAACAGGGATTTGTCTGCAGCAAGGTGGCCATCAGCAAGGAAACACCGCTCTACGACTTGGGCAAGGTGTTCAAGTCGGCGGTCGAGCACGGCCGTCTCCCCGACCGCTCCGGCATGTTGATCGAGGAGTTGGGGCAGTCACTGGTTCCGGATACCGTTCCGTATGACCGTTTCTTCAATTGGGCCGGCAACACCGAAGACAACGGACTGAATCCCATTTTTCCTGCAACATTGCAGATTTACAAGTGGTCCCACGACTTCGAACTCAACCGGGCGATCGAGTACTTCTGGGCCGGAGACAAGATCATGGTGCGGCGGGTCAAGGAAGGTCTGCGACAAATCAACATGCACCGAGACTACACGTTCCGGGCGCCCAAGGTGAGCGAACTGCCGCCGCAGCGCCTGTTGTTTTTCAACAACCTGATCAAGGCTGCCGGCTACAAGGGCTGGGTGGTGCTGTTGGATGAGATCGAGCTGATCGGTTCGTATTCGCTTCTCCAGCGCGGGCGTTCCTACGCCGAGTTGGCTCGCTGGTGTGGTCAGGGGCCAGGAGACACCTACCCGGGCCTGGTCACGGTGGGTTCGGTGACCGACGACTTCGCCGCCGTGGTGATTGACGTTGCCGGCGACAAACAGGATCGCGACTACGTGGAGGGCAAGCTTCAGGAACGGAACGCGCACCTGGTTGACAGTGCGGTGACAGGCATGGACATGTTGGAACGCGGGACCATGGGGTTGCGACAGCCCGATGACACCGAGGTTCAGGGCACTGTCGATCGCCTGCGGGACATTTACAGCACGGCCTACGGATGGGATGCACCAGGCCTCTCCTTGGCTGACATGGCCTCCGGTGGTTTCCAAAACCGGATGCGCTACAAGGTCCGGGCTTCCATCAACCAATGGGATCTGATGCGGCACTATCCGGATCAGACCTTCCACATGGAAGGCGACGAGTTCCACCACACCTACGACGAAAACAGGGACTTGGAAAAAGAGTCCAAGGACGATGGTGTCGCGGCGGCCTGACGGCCCCGGACATGGGATGCCATGTCTGCCCTGCCGCATGAAACGCGTGGCGCAGTGCAGGCCGGGGTGGCCGGCTGGCTGAGATTTGTGCCGGTGCCGGGCCGTTCGGTTGTGCGGGCGGCCTTGTTGCTGATTGCCTTCGAGCCCGAGTTCAAGGAATTCGGCTTTACCCAACTGAGTACCGGTGCGGAGAGCGATCCCTTCCACCGGATCCCTCCGGAAAACCTGCGCGCGGCGGCCGAGTCCCTGGTCCGGTTCACCCGGGCCGCCCCTGCCCTGCTGTTTGCCCTGGCCGACGAAGTGCCGTTCGGTCTGCTGGCCCGCAGCTTCGGCTCCGGGCCGTTGAGTTGCCGCGTCAAAGAGTCTGTTCCCAGCAGGCACCGCCGCTTCGGTGCAACGGCCGGAGCGGCCGATTCGGCCGAGTTGTTGTGGGATACGGCGGCGCCGGCCCGGAGCACGGGTGCTTTCAGGCTGTTGGAAACCCTTCACGAGCGGTCCCTGGTGACGGAACCCTTTCGTCTGACCACCGCGGGTTTGGAGGAGGCCTTTCGCGATCCGGCGGTCAAAAACCTGTATGACACCGGATTGACTTCCATTACCCGGGTGCCCGACCCGCGCGGCCCATCCGGAGGCCGGGATGCCTTGGCCGAGCGTATACACCAACGGCTGGCCTTGCCCCTGGCCGTCTCGATGCCGCAGGAACTGGACTGGGCGGGCGAGTTGATGTCGTATCAGCAGGAGGGCGTCGAGGCTTTTCTGCAGAACGAACGGTTGCTCCTGGCCGACGACATGGGGCTGGGCAAGACCATTCAGGCCATCGCGGCCCTGCGCATCCTGCGTGCCCGCGGAGAGCTCGCCGCCTGTTTGGTGGTGGCGCCAGCCAGCGTGCTGCGGCAGTGGCGAGCCGAACTGGACAAGTGGGCGCCGGAGATGTCGGCCATCATTGTGCGGGGCTCAAGGGACGACCGCGCCTGGCAATGGCGCATGCAACGGGATGTCAAAATGGTTAGCTATGACACCCTGCGGGCCGAGTATGACAACGGGTCTCCCATTTTCCGGAAGAAGTGGGATGTGGTCATCGCGGACGAAGCCCAACGGGCCAAAAAGCGCAACCCCACCAGCACGGCGCTCAAGGGGCTGGTGCGCGCCCGTTCCTGGGCCCTGACGGGCACGCCCATCGAGAATGATGAAGACGAACTGGCCTCCATCATGGAGTTTATCGACCACGACGGCATGGGCGTCAGTCCCCGCTACTTTCCCGGCGCGGCCTTGCAGACCCGCCACCGAACGCTCCAGCTGCGGCGCAAGAAGGGCGACGTACTGAGCGACCTGCCTCCCAAGCAGGTTGCCATGGTGTCCATGGAGCTGACTGCCAGGCAGCGATCGAGCTATGACCGGGCGGAACGGGATGGCATCGTGTACCTGAAGTCGCTGGGAGCCGAAGTGGGCGTTCAGCATGTGCTGGAGTTGATTACCCGGCTGAAGCAGATTTGCAACGCGGATGCCCGGACCGGCCAATCCTGCAAGCTGGCGGACATTAAGGAGCGGATGGCGCAACTCTCGGCCCAAGGGCACAAAGCCCTTGTCTTCTCCCAATACACGAGCGAAACCTACGGTGTGGGGGCCGCGCTTGACTACCTGCGGGAATTCAATCCCCTGGCCCTGACCGGCGACATTCCCTTGGAGGATCGGTCGGCCGTGATCAACCGGTTCAGGCACAGCGATCGGCACCGGGTCCTGCTTCTCTCCCTGCGGGTCGGCGGTCTGGGCTTGAACCTGCAGGAGGCCTCGTACGTGTTCCACCTGGATCGCTGGTGGAATCCGGCCTTGGAACGCCAGGCGGAAGACCGTACCCACCGCATGGGTCAGACGGTCAAGGTGAATGTGGTCAAGTATTCCTGTGTGGATACGATTGAGGAGCGCATCGACGAGATCCTGCGGCAAAAGCAGGCCCTGTTCGATCAACTGGTGGATGATGTTACGCTCAACCTCTCAGCCAGGTTGTCCAAGGACGAGCTGCTCGGCCTGTTCGGCCTCAATTGACAAGGCGGACTGCGGATTCGCCGACGGGCCACCTGCAAAGTTGCCGTTGATGGTTGCCGGCCCTCCGGCACCGCGCGGACGGAATCGGTTGCCTTTCCTCAATGGCCGAACGGAAGTCTGCCATGGCCGGTTGTTGCAGCACTCGGTTCCGGATTTGCCAACGTCGAACTGCAACAACACGGACTGAAAACGTCCTGGTTCACAGGGCCTACAAGACGCACTGGCTGCGTCGGTTCGTTCAGGTCCGGCTGTCGCCCGGGGGCAAGAGTGCGGTCCAGTCTTCGGTACCGAACAGCACATCCGCGACATCCGCGGCATCGGGCACCCAGCCGGCGCGTTGCCAAGCCTCGAAGAGGGTGTCCAGCATGTGGGCTTCCAAGCCCCCGCGAGCCGCATGCCGTTTCAGTAGGGAACGGATGTCCGCCATGCGGGTCTCCCTCCGGGTCCTGGCAGCAGTTTCCTGTATCGCCAACCGCTTGGCTTCTTCGGCCTCCTGCTTGACTGTTTCGGTTTCCCGCTTGGCTTCTTCGGTCTCCAGGTCCCTAACCCGCATCGGGTCCAGCCAGACACTGCGCTCCTCGTCCCAGGTCTGGAGGGTGTGGACCTCCTCGTCCTCGGGCAGCATGCGGAACTCCCCCAGCACCTCACTGCGGTAAACGGGCAGTCCGTCCGCCATGCGGACCGGTGCCATGTCCTCGTAGTCCCCTGCGGCTGTCAGCCGCAGGCCCCACAGCAGGGGTTCGTCCTCCTGGCGGTGCCACCGCTCCGGGTCGTAGCGCCAGAACTCCCGCACGCCCAGGGCCCGGTAGAGCTCGACCTTGGGGCCGAGGTCGCGGCGGAAGGTGGACTCGGACAGTACCTCCAGCACGAACAGGATGGGGTTGTCGGGGTCGAAGGCAACCTCGTGCCGGTGTTCGTCGGGGCGGGGATGCTCCTGGATGAAGATGTCGGGGATGACCTGTCCGCTCTTGGCATAGTGGTTGGTCTCGGGCACGCCCAGGTCGGGCAGCCTCAGGCACCGCTCCTGGAAGACATGGCCCCGTCCCATCCGGCGCCGGGCTTCGTCATGGCAGCCGCGGACACTGGTTTGGTGGGCGGGGGTGGCCATGAAGGTCACCCCGTCCTTGCCGTAGGCGTCGTCGTCGGTCCAGTCGGGCCCGTAGACGAGGTTGGGGTCGTAGGGGTAGTTGGGGTCGTAGTGGTCGAGTGCCTTGATGTGGTCCCACCAGGTCTTGGCGGTCCTGCCGCCGTTGGGTGCCGTCGCGGGGGACAGGGTCGTAGGGGTGCCGGGCTCGAGGCTGGTGGCAAGGCCGTTGTCTTGCGCAGGCACGGACACCGGGGTGTCCGGCTTGACGGCTGCGTCCATGCCGGTGACGGGTTTCGTGATGTGGTTCATGTCCATAATCTTAGGACATTCCGGGTACCGCCTTCCGGCCCATGGTCAGGCAAGCAAGGAGGGATCGGGTTCCCTCCCTGCGGCTCCTGAAGTGGGTCCCTGAACACCCAGGGCCAACGCCACCCTGCGCCGGTCTCCTCCCACATGGCAGGTGCCGGGTTCACAGCCAGGATCGATGCCATGTCGCGGCATTCACCGGTGGTGTCGGTCGATTCAACTCCAGCTGTCCCCCGGCGGCAGGAGGGTTGACCCGTCGCGCTCGCCGCTCGTTACCCGCAGGGTCTCGGCGAAGTCGGGCACCCACCGGGCCTTCTGCCAGGCCGCGGCCAGGGTGTGCGGCACGTCGGGTGCCAATGCCCCTTGTGCCACGTGTTGTCTGAGCAAGGCCAGGAGGTCCTCCAACCGGGTCTCCATTCGGGTTTGGACTTGGGTCTCCAGAGCGGTGGCCCGTATCGGATCCAACCAGACACCGCGTTCACTGTCCCAGGTCTGGAGGGTGTGGATGTCGCCGCCCTCATCCAGCATCCTGAATTCCCCCAGCGTGTCGCTGCGGTAGACCGGCAACCCGTCCGCCATGCGGAGCGGTTCGATATCCTCGTACGCGCCGGCGACCGACAGGCGCAGGCCCCATAGCCGAGGTTCGTCCGCGCGGCGATGCAGCCGGTCCGGATCGTAGCGCCAGTATTCCCGCACGCCCATGGCCCGGTAGATGTCGACCTTGGGACCGAAGTCGTAGTGGAAGGTGGACTGGAACAACACTTGGAGCACGAACACGATGGGGTTGTTCGGGTCGTACGCAGACATAGTGCCGGTTGTCGCCGGGACGGGGACGTTCCTGGATGAACACATCCGGTACGACCTGTCCACAACGGGCGTAGCGGTTGGTCCGGGGTACGCCCAGGTCGGGCAGTTTCAGGCATCTGTCCGTGAACACGCGGTCGCGGCCCAGCAGGCGTCGGGCCTCGTCCACGCATCCATGGGTACTGGTTTGATGGGCGCGGCCGACCGGGAAGTGGACCCCGTCCTTGCCGTAGGCATCGTCGTCGGTGCCGTCGGGTCCGTAGGTGTGGCGGGGAGCGTAGGGGTAGGCGGGATCGTAGTGGGGCAGGTCCTTGATATAGACCCACCAGGTACCCGCGCCGTCCTTGTCCTTGGGTACCTTGGGGTACCACGGACTTGAGGGATCGGTTGTCAAGATCGCCTCCTACTCGTGATCTGGAACGGATTCGGACCGCGGGGCCTCCCTGTTGCCGGTCGTATCCGTGGAGGAGATGGGATTGTGGCTGCGCTCCATATCCCCGTTCCCAAGTTGTGTCAACGAATGCCTTCGGGAGGTGGTGTTCGCATCAAGTGCCGGTGTCTCCCCTGTTGCCCCTGAAGTAGGCATCGGCATACCCCGGATCAGCGCATCCCAGACCCGGCGTCCGTTCTTATGGTGGGTGCCGGGTTCACAGGCAAGGCCGTTACCGTGTCACAGCGTTCATCGGTGTTGATGGCCGATTCAGGTCCGACTGTCGTCATCCGGGGGCAGGAGTGATGTCCAGTCCTTGGCACCGAGAAGCACATCCACGACTTCCGCAGCATCAGGCACCTTTCCGACACGTTGCCAGGCCGCAGCCAGGGTGTCCAACACATGGGGTTCCAAGTCACCCAGGGCCGTTAGACGCTCCAGTTGGGACAGGGCATCCGTCATGCGGGTTTCCAACCGGGTCTCCATTCGGGTTTGGACCTGGGTCTCCAGAGCGGTGGCCCGTATCGGATCCAACCAGACACCGCGTTCACTGTCCCAGGTCTGGAGGGTGTGGATGTCGCCGCCCTCATCCAGCATCCTGAATTCCCCCAGCGTGTCGCTGCGGTAGACCGGCAACCCGTCCGCCATGCGGAGCGGTTCGATATCCTCGTACGCGCCGGCGACCGACAGGCGCAGGCCCCATAGCCGAGGTTCGTCCTCTCGACGATGCAAGTGCTCCGGGTCGTAGCGCCAGAACTCCCGGACGCCCATGGCCCGGTAGATCTCGACCTTGGGTTCGAGGTCGTGGTGGAAGGTGGACTCGGACAGTACCTCCAGTACGAACAGGATGGGGTTGTCCGGATCGTAGGGGATTTCGTGCCGGCGTTCGTTGGGGCGGGGATGCTCCTGGATGAAAATGTCGGGAATGACCTGACCGCTTTGGGCATAGCGGTTGGTCTTGGGCACGCCCAGGTCGGGCAGTTTCAGGCACCGTTCCTTGAACACCCGGTAGGTTCCCAGCAGGCGTCGGGCCTCCCCGGCACCTCCGTCGATGGCGAACCCGTGGGCGCTGCCGGCCAGGAAGTGGACCCCGTCCTTGCCGTAGGCGTCGTCGTCGGTGAAGTCGGGTCCGTAGACGTGGCGGGGATCGTAGGGATAGGTGGGGTCGTAGTGGTCGAGCGACTTGATGTGGGCCCACCAGGCATTGGAGGCTTCGCCGCCGTTGGGTGCCGCCGTGGGGGGCAGGGGCGTTGCGGAACCGGTCTCGATGTCGGCTGCGAGGCCGTTGCCTTGCGCGGGCACGGACACCGGGGTGTCCGGCTTGACGGCTGCGTCCATGCCCGAGACGGGTTTGGTGATGTGGTCCATGTCCACAATCTTAGGACATTCCGCGCGCCGCCTTCCGGCCCATGGTTCAGGCAAGCAAGGAGGGGGCGGGTTCCACCCCGAAGCCGGGGCGATCGGCAACGTGCAGGCGTCCGTCCGCCAGCTTCGGGAATCCCTCCCAGGCCTGAACGGTTCCATCCCGCCGGTCCGGACCCACAAGTTCCGCCAAGTCAAGGCAGTTCGAGGCGGAAATCAGATGCAAGCCCCATGGTTCGCCCCCTCGATGCAGGCATACGGGGATGCCTTCCTTATCCGCCAGTTCCAGAATGGCCGAAGCTCCGGTCAGACCACCGCACCATGTCACGTCGGGCTGCCAGATGTCCAGCGAGTTGGCCGCGGCCAGGGCTTTGTACCCTTCCAGCGTGAATTCATGCTCGCCGCCGGCGGAAAGCACCGGAGCCAGTTGTGGCTTGAGTTCCGCCAGCTCGCGCTTGTGGTCGGGCGTGAGAATGTCCTCGAACCAGTACACCTTGTAGGGTTCCAGGCGCTTCCGCATCTCCACGGCGATCTCCGTGTTCCAGCTCATGTAGCAGTCCAGCATGACCAAGGCCTCGGTCCCCATCACCTCCCTGGCCCTGGCGATCAGGGCCTCGGTCCGGTCGTAATCGGCCGGTTCCCGCCAGTGGTGAAAAACCTTTACCGCCTCAAAACCCATGTCACGGTAGGTTTCGAATGCCAGGCCGGAGGCGTAGGCACGCACGCCGGACACACTCCCGCCGCCCAGGAGTTCGCACACGGGTTGATTCCGGACCCGACCCAACAGATCCCACAGTGCCAGGTCGATGCCGCTCAGGGCCATCATGGCAATGCCTCCGCGACCGTACGGCAACGAGGCGCGATACAATGCCTGCCACGCTGCCCGGATGTCGTCCACCCCTTCAAGTGTGCGTCCCTTCAGGAAGCGGCTCAGGTGGCTGTTGACGACTTGCACGGCAGGCTCGCCCCCTCCGCCGTACCCGTACCCGGTGTGTCCGCATTCCGTGGTGATCATCACCACGATTTGCCAGAAGTGCGACTGCCAGGCATCCGACAGCGGCCTGTTCCAGCGTGGATAGATGGCTTTGACCGTCCTGATCCGCATATGGCTCATCCTGTTCCTTCCGCTTTGGCCACATCCTAAGCCACCGGAACCATCCGGCTTTCTTCCACCCGCCGGCGGTCCCTGGGACCGCCCTTGTTCCCTTTCCCCATGACCATACCCAGACCCGAACATCCCCGTCCCGACTTCCGGCGCGCAGCCTGGCTGAATCTCAATGGCACCTGGCACTTCAGCTTTGACGCGATGGCCCACGGGGAACAGCTGCGCTGGCACCAAACGGGCACCGTGTCGCGGTCCGGAGCCACGATCACGGTTCCCTTTCCGTGGGAAAGCCGCCTGTCCGGCCAGGGCCGCACGGACTACAAGGGTGCCGGCTGGTACGAGCGGGAGGTCACCATTCCGGCCGAGTGGACCGGGCTCGAACCCGTGCTCCGCTTCGGGGCCGTGGACTGGAGCGCGCGGGTCTGGGTCAACGGCCACCTGGTGGCGGAGAACAACAACGGTTTCCTGCCCTTCGAGGCCAATCTGGCGGGGCTGGCCGCGCCGGGCGAGACGGTGCGCGTGACGGTCCGGGCCTACGACATCGCGGATGCGGCCACGCTGGTGGGCAAGCAGGTGCCGCGGTGGTACACGCACAGCAGCGGCATCTGGCAGACCGTCTGGCTCGAAGGGCGGCCGGCGGCCCATGTGCAGGCGGTGCGGTTCAGCCCGGACATTCGCAACGGGCAGGCGCGGGCCGCGGTCCGGGTTGAGGCACCCGAGGGGACCGAGCTTGAGCTGGCGCTGTCCTCGCCGCAGGGACTGTTCGAGTCGCTGTCGCTGCCGGTGACCGGGGAGGGCCATGTCTCCAGCCACAATCTGGTGCTCGACATCCCCGGGGCTCGGCTGTGGTCCCCGGACGATCCCTTCCTCCATGACGTTGATGTGGCCCTGACATCCGCGGACGGCGCCTCCGATGTGGTCCACACCTATTTCGGCATGCGCGAGATCGGCCGCGGCAAGCACGGGGACAACGAGTACGAGTACATCTATCTCAACGGTGATCCGATCTACCAGGCGGGGGCCCTGGATCAGGCGTTCCATCCCGATGGCCTCTACACCTATCCGTCCGACGATGTCATACGCGGCGACATGGAACTGGCGCGCGCCATGGGCCTGAACATGCTGCGCTGCCACATCAAGATCAACGATCCCCGGTACTACTACTGGGCCGACCGGCTGGGTGTCATCATCCACTACGACATGCCCAGTCCGGATCTGGATTCCCCCGCCATGCGGCGGATCTGCGAGGAAACCGTGGCCGGCATGATCGAGCGGGACTTCAACCACCCCTCCATCATGCTCTGGGTCATCTTCAACGAGACGTGGGGGCTGTCCAAACTGGACACCAGGGATGGGCAGGAATGGGTGCGCAGCATTGTGAACGAGGCGCGCGCCCTGGACCCGACCCGGCTGGTGGAGGACAACTCGCCCTGCAACTACGACCATGTCGAGACCGACGTCAATTCCTGGCACTTCTACATCAACGACTGGGCCGCGGCCCGCGCCCATGTGCAAAACGTGGTTGACCGCACGCATCCGGGCTCCGACTTCAACTACATCGGCGAAGGCAATGTGCAGGACACCCAGCCGCTGATGAACAGCGAGTATGGCGGCATCTCCGCCGCCATGGGCGACATGGACATCTCCTGGTGCTTCAAGTACCTGACCACCGACCTGCGTCGGCACGACAAGATCTGTGGCTACGTCTATACCGAGCTGACCGACATCGAATGGGAGCACAACGGCTTTGCCAAGTACGATCGGAGCGGCAAGGTCTTCGGCTACGACGCCCTCGTGCCCGACATGTCAGTGGCGGATCTGAACGCACCGTTGTTTGCCGGCCTGGATTGTCCGCCCTGTCAGACGGTCAGGCCGCGCGGCAACTTCGCGGCCTGGGGGTTTGTCTCGAACTGGGGACCCGAGCTGGCGCAGGCCGCGTTGGAGTGGGAAGCCGTCTTCACCGACAACCTGGGCTACACGCGCACCTGGGCTTCCGGCACCATGCCAGTGGAACCGCGCCGTTTCGGCGTGGTGTCCAGCCCGGAACCGGTCTCATTCTCCGTGCCGGATACCACCGGCCTATTGACCGTAGCCCTGCGACTGTGCGACCCGGAAGGAACCATTCTGCACCGGAACTATATCAATGTTGAGGTGTGGGCCGAGGATGGCGGCGAGGAGCCAAGGACCCTGGACGAACGCACGCGCGTGACCTGGGATCCGCTGGACTATGTGCAGGCCAGCTGGCCCGTCACCAGCCGGGGGGATGCCGGAGGCCAGTTGGCCGGCAACGGTCCCGGTTCGGTCTCCTATCGGATCCGGCTCCCGTCTACGCTGGGTGCCATCAACGGCCTGGAGTTCCTGTGCGAGGTGGGTTCCCGCGCCTCCGGCATGGAGAAGCTTTCCTGGCCGCCGCGCAACTGGCGGTCGCACACGCCGCAGACCATGCAGGACCGGCAGTTTCCCACAACGGTGGACGTGTACCTGCAGGATGTGAAGGTCGATACCTGGGAACTGCCCGACGATCCGGCCGATGCACGCGGCGTGTTGAGCCACCACCGAGGGGTGGAACCCGGCTCCCATGGCTACCTGCAGCGAGTGTCCGTTCGCGGCGAGCGTCTGGCGGCTCTCAACTTTGAGCCCGGCACAAGCGATCTGGACCTTCGGCTCGACTCGACCGGTACCGGCTCCCCCCGCGGATTCTCGGTCTACGGTGTCCGGACAGGCGCCTGGCCGCTGGGTCCGACCATTCTGATCGACTGACATTTCCGCTTCGCCGCATCAACCCGGTGTGTCCAACACCGGCAAGTGGGCCCTCTGGGCCCTGATGATCGGAACCGCCGGACTGGCCACGGCGGCCCCGCGCATGGCCTTGGCGGTCATGTTGCCGGAGATCAGGGAACAGCTGGAGCTCAGTCTCCTCCAGACCGGCCTGATTTGGGGTGCCGATGTCCTGACCGGAGTGGTGTCCTCGGTACTGGGCGGCACACTGAGCGACCGCTACGGCGCGCGTACCTCGTTGGTGGTGGCCTGCATAGGCACCGGGCTGTTCGGCATGGCGCGCGGCCTGGTCCCGGAATTCGGCTGGCTGCTGGCCTGTTCCTTTTTGACGGGGCCGTTCATCAACCTGATTCCCCTGAACCTGCACAAGGCCGGAGCCCAGATCTTTCCCCGACGGCAACTGAGCATCTCCAACGCCGGCGTGTCCGTCGGCATGGCGTCCGGATTCATGCTGGGTGCCATCACTGCAGCAACCTACCTCTCCCCCTGGCTGGGGGGATGGCGCATGGTTCTGGCGCTGTTCGGCAGCCTGGGCATTTTGTTCGGGTGTGTCTGGCTTTTCATTCCCAAGCGCACCGGTGTGGACCGGGTGGCGGAGCATGCCGCCGGCCACAATTTCACGGCGGGGCTGCAGCACGTCGCCAAGCTGCGGGACATACGCCTAATGACCTTGGCCAACTTCGGCTACGGCGCATGTGTCAACAGCATGCTGGGCTATGTGCCGCTGTTCCTGCGCAATGTGGGTTGGGCGGGCCCGCGGGCCGATTTGGCCGTTTCGCTGTTCCATGTGGCCAGTTTGGTGGCCACCCTCCCCTTCTCGGTGTGGTCCGATCGCAGCGGCCATCGACGGTTCTTCATGCTGGCCGGCGCCATTTCAATGTCCCTGGCCACGTTTGCCATACCGCTGGTGGCCAATCAGTCCGTGTTTGCCGTGATGGTGGTGGCCGGCCTCATGCGCGATGCCTTCATGAGCATCATGATCACCCGCCTGATGGAGAGCGAGGGCGTGGGACCGGCTTATGCCGGTAGCGCCATGGGACTGTCCATGGTGGGCATGCAGTTGGGTGGGGCCGTGGCACCGGCAGCCGGCAATGCGCTGGCCACGCTGGGTCCAGGCCGGCCGTTTCAGTTCTGGTCTCTGCTGGCACTGTCGGCGGCGGCTCTGTTCTGGCTGGTGGGGGATCGTCGTGGTCCTGAGGATTCCGCCTTGTAACCGGATACCACATGGTTCCGCAACCGTAGCAGGTGGGCAATCCGGGAAGTCCGGAGTCTTGGCCGATTCCAATCGTTGGGATGATGCCCTGAGGCTTACAGGGGCTTGTCGGCTGCGGATTGGCCACTGGTTCGGTGGATACAAACCAGTGACCCCACCGCTTGTACGTCCTGTACCCGGCAACCAGTGACGGTGATGCATGTGAAATTGCAAGGATTTGGCGATTTGCGCTTCTCGTTGCTTGGATGCACGCCGTATTGCCACGGGAGTTCTCAGTTGAGAACTCTTTAGTCCGCTCAGCAAATGCTAAGCCTGATCAGGAACTGTTTCGGAGGAGTCCGGCATGGTGGCCAGTGCCGGCAGGCGGTACAGCCGTCGTGCCGTCTCGCTCATCACGTTGCGACGCAGGTGCTCGGGAATCAGGCGGGCTGCGAAATCAGGCATGTCGTTGTCCCAGTGGGGGAAGTCGGTGGCGAACATGAGCATGTGTTCGGCTGGGAACATGGCCAGTATTTGATGGAGGAAGCCGATGGGTTCCGGCTCCTCGATGGGCTGGGTTGTCAGCAGGACGTGCTCAAAGACGTATTCACTGGGCGGGCGTTCCAGCCAGGGGGCGGTCTGGCGCAGGGCTTTCCAGTTCTTGTCCAAACGCCAGAGAATGGGCGGCAGCCAGGACACCCCGCCTTCAATCAGGACAAACTTCAGGTCCGGGTACTTGACGAACACTCCTTCCGTCACCATGCTGACCAGATGCCCGATGTAGCTGCCCACCAGATCCGTGTGCCATTCCAGATAGTTGGTGGGGTAGCCCACAGCGGTCGGGGGACCTGAAATCCCCACGCCCTCGGAGCCCGGGTGAATGGCGATGGGTTTGCCCACCTCCGCACAGGCTTCGTAGATGGGATGGAACCAAGCCTGCCCCATGGGCATGCGGGCACCGGACACCATTAGGACCTGGGGCATGCGCTCCTCATGGCCCAGACGGCGGATCTCCGCGGCCGCCGCTTCGGGATTGTTGGGCGTGACGGTGATCGAGCCGTAGAAGCGATCGTCCACGGGAAGCCACTCTTCCACGGCGGCATCGTTGGCGGCCGTGGCCACGGCCGCCGCGTACAGGGGATCCGGGGACAGGCCCAGATTCAGGGCCGGGCCCGTAAAGTTGAGGATGCCGTATTCCAGGTCGTGGACATCGAAGAAGTACCGGGCCAGCAAGTGGGGATCACCTTCCACCCGGCGGCCATCCGGTGCCACCGCATCGCGCCGCATCACACCGTTGGGGTTCCAGTAGCCCAGGGAGCCGGGGCCGCGATCGCCTGTGGAGAAACGAAGTTTCCAGGGCTGTGGTAGTCGCTGCTCGATGCTGGACGCAGGTATCACGGCATGGATATCCGTGTCGATGGCGCGCAGGGCCATAAGTGTTTTCCTTCTTTCCAGCCTGTCGGTCCCAAGGCCGGGATCGGCAGTGCGACTCCATTGTAGGTGTATGCAGCCGGGACGGACCAAGGCAAGCACGCGGACATGGATTCCAGTCGGTGGACTCGGCCGGCGATATGCGAACCACGCCCAATTGCGTGCGGCGCTTGTCCAAAGTGATGCCCCACCAAGTACGGCCTCCGGCATCGGGAGTCTTGGGTCGGTGGAGTCTCCAAATGGATTCACGGAGAGGCCCGCCCATGTCAACCTCCTGAGCCGACGCGATTTCCATGGCTCCCAGCGCCATCCCGGGGTCGGATCGGCCTCCGGCAACGGCACCTGCATCCTCCCTCCAGAAGAGACCAAGACCAAGGCCTCAACTGTGACTGGTCGAGTCGTTGTCGAAATTCGTGCCGGGTTCCGATCCGCCGTAACAAGCCGTGCTGTGCGAAACTCACATTTGACATGCAAGTCCATGCTTGCGTATCATGAAGCCTCGACATGCAAGCGCACACTTGCCTTAGGCTTAACGTGTGGACATTTACCGCGCGATCGCTGACCGAACCAGGCGAGCCATTTTGGATGAGCTCGTCGATCGGGCAGGTCAATCGCTCTTCGAACTGTGCTCACGTCTGACGATGAAGCACGGCATCAACTCCTCGCGGCAGGCGATCTCGCAACACTTGGACATTTTGGAAGCCGCCGGGTTGATTCGCACGAAGCGGGAGGGGAGGTCGAAGCTTCACTGGTTCGTGGGCACTCCGCTGAAAGCTATCGGGGAGCGGTGGCCAATTTCGACAGACAACAGCATTTCCAACCCAACAGAGGAGAGCATCCAGAAATGAGAATTTTCCTAGCCAGCGTATTCGTAGACGACCAACAGAAGGCACTTCGTTTCTATACGGAAACCCTGGGTTTCCGTGTGAAGCACAACATTCCGCTGGGAGAATATGCCTGGATCACCGTTGTATCCGAGGAAGCTCCTGAGGGAACGGAGTTGCTGCTGGAGCCTGATGACCACCCCGCAGTCGGTCCGTTCAGAAAGGCGCTGGTGGCGGATGGGATCCCCAGTACCTCCTTCGCGGTAGACGATGTTGGAGTTGAGCACGAGCGTCTCGTGGCAAAAGGCGTGCAATTCGTACAGCCGCCAACAGACCTCGGGACTGTAATTACCGCAGTTTTCGACGATTCGTGCGGCAACTTGATCCAGATCTCAGAGGTGAAGGGTCAATCGTAACAACCGCAATCGCCCCCATCGACCAACTCGCCCACGGGCACGATGCGGGAGGATTGCATCGACTGCTGCGCGTACCTACGCTACCCTCGCTGCAGAGAACGCCATCGGGGATTATGGAACGTGAAATTGCCTCCAAATCACCGACCGACGCCGATGGCCGCAGGTCTTGCCCTCTGTGTGCATCTCGGCTGCCAGCCAGACGCGGACCAAGGATCGGTAGATTGATCCGCTGGCACGGCGCGGCCCACTGCCCGTGGCCTCAGGACATTGCCGCTTGGGCCAGTACGTGGTCCCACTTCATTTCGCGCAGCACCGTTCCGTCCCGAAACACGGGTTCCAACAGGTTGTGATCCGATTCCCGAAGTGAATCGGCGCGCACCGTACGCAACGCGCCGGTAGAGGTGTCCTGGATCAAGGCTAGGCGTCCGCTCCGGCTGTGTTTATCGGGATCCGTGATTGGCTGCTTGTAAACGTCCCTTCCCTCTCCGTTTACGATGGCATGACAGCATTTCATGGCGATGCGGAGTGTGTCGCGCGTACATTCCTGCAACAACCCGCCTCCGGATCCGAACACCACGTTGTCGGTACTCCACCCGGCCTCCAGCAGCGCGTCCACGATGACCGGCAGGCTTGCCCGCGTGATGCCGTCTCCCTGAATCACGCGGACATGGTCCGGCAACAATCGATAGCCCTTGGCATTGCGCGGGGCGCCGAAGGCCTCTCCCAGCAAACGCAGGCACTCCAGCACCGTAGGGGCCGGATCGCCGCTGTCCGGGCGCACGACTACAGTGCCGGATCGTTCCTGGACCCGTTCCCGCAAGGCGGAGCCCCACAGTTCCCTGCATGCGCGTCGTATGTCCCAGGAATCACTGACGATACTCACGATGCCGGAAGGATAGGCTTCCAAAATGTGGGCGAAGGCATCCGACTCACCTTCTGGTCCCCAGGCCGTGATCGTTGAATGTTCAGCGGCGGGAACGGAAAACCCGGGCATGTCGGCACCGTAATACTCCTGCAGCAGGCGACATCCCGCCAAGGTGTCGGTGCCCCGGAAATGCAGCAGGTGGGCGGCGGCGCCCAGCGCGGCGGATTCCTCGGAAGTGGAGCCGCGATACCCGAAATCATGTAATTGGAAGGGCACGCCGGCCGGATCGCCGGACTGCTCGGCGGCTTTATGCAGGATGTCGTACTGGATGCGATCCAGCGAGGCGATCGTCATCGGGTACCAGATTTGCACCAGCATGGTTTCCAGATGGTTGGTTAGCCAGTAGCAGGCGGGATCCGTATTGCGGATGGTCAACAGGACCTGGCCCGTAGGTACGCGCCGGCCTTCGCGCACGGCGCGGATTTCCACGGGCAGGCGGCCGCCGTGGCGGTCCAGGATGTGCTGCCAACCGTCACGCGGCCACACATCCTGTCCGAAATGGGCTTGGCAGAATTCTTCAGCCTGTTGAATTTGCTCCGCCGTGACCCGGACGCCGGCCAGGTAGCGCTTGAGCAGGTACTGGAGACCGAAGAATACGACGTGGTGGTGTTCCCCGCCCCGGCGCGCCTCCATGTAGGACTCGATCTCGGACGTGCCGGGCGGATACATGCGCCAGTGCGTCTGTTTGTAGCTGTCGGTCTGGAGCAGAAGGTTGTCTCGCATCGGACGGGGAACCGAAGTGTGACCTTGGACTCGGAATCTGCCTTGGGCAACAAGTGCGAGTATGAGGCTACTGCACTATTGTGAATCCCTCTGGCAACGACAGAAGCCGGCACAACTGCCATGGGCAATCAGGCGATCCTGATTCAAGGGGAGGAATCGTTTCAGTTTCGTTGATTTTGGTTCGGAGCGGTCACCAGGATCTCCTTGCACAACAAAGCCTCGTTCGTGTGCATCAGGCCATGGCGGCGGCCATCCAGCAGGTGTGCCACGCTGACAGGATCCGACTGACGCGGTCATGTTGCGTCCACAGCGAGCTTGGCATTGCATTGTTCCTGCTTGTGCCTTGGTGGGCGGATGGGTAGCGCAGGCGGGATGCTGGCCGGGCTCGCGTTTCTGAATAGGCCGAAATCCGTGATCCCGGCAGAATCGGCGCCTTGGTGTATCCCTGAGAGACCTGTAAACGGTCCCCCTCGCAACCTCTACACCCCTGAAAAACGGGCGGGTGAGCCTATTGGGACCCTGTGGTGGACGTGTGGTCGGAGTCGCCTGTGTTGCCGTTGTCCGGTTCGTCCGGCAGCAGCAGGGAACGCCATTGGGAGGGTGTTTGCTGCACTGCCAGGATGCGGTCCATCACATCCGGTGGTGGGCCATGCTTTCGCCAAGCCTCCTCAATCTGTTCCAGATGGGCCGGGACCAGCACCAACCCCGGGAGTGTGTGCAGTACGCCAATGGCCATCTCCGCCCGGCCGATGGCTTCGCCTTCCGCCAAACTCCGGGTTCGGGTTTCCCGCAGTTCCCGGTCGTGCCGCTCCCGTTCGACTCTCCGTTCGAACTCCGCGTCGCTCTCCCGGTCGCGCCAGCGGGATTCCGTAGCATCCCACCACTGGAAGCGCGGCTGCGGCCGGCGTTCCGCCGGCAACCGGCGAAACGCCTCGGCATCCTCCCGCGGGTCCGGCAGGAAGCGGATGTGGGTGCCGAACACTCCGCTCCGATACGCGTCCGCGCCCGGTTGGGACCGATCGGGGTCGGGTTCCATCCTGTGGTACACCCCGCCCTCCAACCGCCACATCAGCAGCTCGCGCGGCGCATCCGCCCAGCGCTTGCCGCCCAGGTCGTAGACCAGATACTCGTCCACCCCCAGGGCCTCGTACAGCCGCCGCTTGTCGTCGAGGTCCCGCGCCACCGTGGTCTTCGACAGGACCTCGAGC
>CAZMKQ010000023.1:0-19432 GCA_964566955.1 uncultured Caldilineaceae bacterium
AGAGCAGGCCCTCGTCGTCCTTCAGCACGCGGATGAATTCGCGGAGTTCCGCGACCGCGGGTTCCAGGGAGCGATCGGTCCCGATGTGGTTGACAATGGGAGCATCGTACTCGTCCACCAGCACCACGGGTTCCGGTTCGTAAATTTCCGTTAGGTCTTCAATGAGGGTGGTTAGGAGTTCCGCCGGGGAGGCTGTAGACGGGGCGGCCTCGGTACCGATCCAACGGCGGCCACTGCGTCGCCGCCACAACCGGATCACACTGTGCAGGTAGTTCTGCAAGTAGGTGAGCGTATCGACGGGAGATGAAGCCGCGGCACGGGCCAGGTTGAGCCGAATCACGGGATGCCAGCCGTGGCCCCCGTGCCAGTCCTCGGCATCCAGGCCCTCCCACAGCCACGGCGGCGAAGTCCAGCCCGCGGGCAGACCGTCCAGGGGCGCAGTGTTGCCTTCGGGATTGGCCCTGTGGCCCGGCGGCAACCCCTGGAACCAGGCTTCCAGCGTGTTAATTAGCAGCGTTTTGCCAAACCGCCGCGGGCGCGCCAAAAACTGATGGCGGTGGCGGAGACGGGGCGGGGTGGCGGACCGCCGCGGGACCGTTGCCAGCAGTGCGCTTAGCACCCCGGTCTTGTCGACGTAGAAACTGCCTTCCGCACGAATGGCGGCAAAGTCGGCATCGCTGGGGTGCAAGGGCGGGAGTTGTGTTTCAGACATGCATCTGCTTCCATCAACGCGGGCACCCCTCGCGGGCGGATTGATCTGCCCATCCGCCAAGGTTGGCAGAAAACCTTGTTCACCGGATATCAGGCCAGCCTTGAGGCCATTCTACAACCTTGTGCGGCGTGACCGGGGACCTGGCCGGACAGTCGGGATTGGGGCGGCCGTGCACGAATCCGAACCGGCACGTACAAGCTGCCCACCGTTCTGAACGCGGTGAGCCGGGACCAGGTGCCTTGGCCAACGAAACCCGGATATCCCCGCTTCCACCGACCGGCGGGAGGGGTGGTGGGGACGCTTCAAGCCTTGTGCCCACCTGACGCGGGGTTTGAAGACCGCGGCCGGCATCCGCCACTGCGTAGGCCTGATGGCCCGCGGCATGGCCTGAGGCGCCATGGGGAACCCGCTTGCAGGGAGGTTGCCCATGAATACGGCAACCAGTAGCAACGAGATTGCAACAGGGCCCTGTTCCGAACTTACTTTGACCACTTTCCGGGGCAACAGGTAGAATGCGCTTGGATTCCCCGAATCAGCGAATGTGTGCCGATTGACACTCGGCTGGCGAGGTGCGACCTGCCGTCAAGTGAAGGGTTGCATGTTCCCCGACACCCCCGAATCCGTTTGGACCCATTAGGTTTTTTGGAGTAACGCCATGAAACTGCGAACTCTCTTGGCCACGGCAATGCCCTTGCTTTTGGTTCTGTTCTTGGCCGCAGCTTGCGGTGCGCCGGGCGCGGAGGCCCCCGCTGAACCTGAACCGGCGGCGGAGGAAGCCCCTGCCGTCGCTTCCGACAGCAAGTATTCCCAGTCCCCCTACCTGGACGAACGGGTTGCCTCGGGTGAGCTGGCACCGGTCGAGGACAGGCTGCCTGTCACCCCCCTGGTGGTGGTCCCGGGCATCGTCTCCGAGGTTAACGACCTGCCCGAACTGGCCATCGGCGAGTACGGTGGCGTGATGCGGTTCGCCCATCCCAATCCGGACTGGAACCCCGATGTTTTCATCATGCTCAACGAAAACGTTCTGGCGGCTCCCGGCATCGGTGTGACGGGCATCTACGGCAACGTGGTTGAGGACTATACGGTTAACGAGGACAACACGGTCTTCACGTTCAACCTGCGCCAGGGCCTCAAGTGGTCGGACGGCGAGCCGGTCACCACCGAGGACGTGCGGTTCGCCTACGAGGACATCCTCCTCCACGAAACCTATACGCCCAGCATGCCCAACAAGTTCCGGGCGGCGGGTTCCCCGGCCGGTACCCCCATGGACCTGCAGATCGCCGACGACTACACCTTCACCATCACCTTCGACGACAGCTACGGCGGCTTCCTGCGCGAGCTGAGCATCAAGGGCTGGCAGGGCTATACCGATCTGTTCAAGCCGGCCCACCACCTGATGCCCATCCACACGGACTATGGTGACGAGGCCGAAATCCAGGCCATGATCGACGAGAAGGGGCTTGATTCGCCCAGGGCGCTGTTCACCGCGGTGGACTGTCTCAACTGGCACATTCCGCGGCAGAAATGCAACGGCTTCCCCGCCATGTGGCCGTGGATGAACGTCACGGAAAGCGACGAGTTCATGAAGTTCGAGCGCAATCCCTACTACTTCAAGGTGGATGCCGCCGGCAACCAGCTGCCCTACATTGACGAGGTGGTCTCCGTCCTGGTGGGCGACACCGACGGCGTGAACCTCAAGGTCTTCGCCGACGAGGTGGACATGCTGCGCGAGGACACCGCCCTGCTCAAGCTGCCGCTGTACCAGGATGCCAAGGAGAAGGGGTACATCAACTTCGTGATCCTTGACAACCATGTTGATCCCACGGCCTTCTACCTGAACATGACCTACGACGACGATGCCTGGCGCGAAGTTGTGAACCAGGTCGAGTTCCGGCAGGCGCTCAACATGGCCATTGATCGCGCCCAAATCATCGAGAGTGTCTACTACGGCTACGCCTCCCTGCCGGAACTGGTGCCCGGGGCCTATGATCCGGAAACGGCCAATGCCATGCTGGATGCGATCGGTCTGGATCAGCGCGACGGCGAAGGCTTCCGCTTGGGACCGGACGGCAACACCTTCCTGCTGCCGATTGAACATGCCGACCATGCGCCGGACATCGCTCCGGTGGCGGAACTCCTGACCGAGTATTTCCAGGAAGTGGGCATCAAGACCTCGCTCAAGCAGATTGATCCGTCGCTGTGGAGCCAGCGCCTCAACGCCAACGAGATGCAGGCAACGCTCATCTGGTCCGTGCAGCCCATGTGGAAGAACGGTACCTGGACGGACTACCTGCCCCGCAGCCACTGGGGCCACAATTGGCGGGTCTGGATGGACACCAACGGTGAGAGCGGCGAAGAGCCTCCGGACCCGGTCAAGCGCCTGATCGAGGTGCACCAGGGCCGCGTCAAGGCCATTCCGTCCTCGGCCGAGGACGTCGCGCTCACGGAGGAGATGTATCAGATTCACCACGACAACGTGTACATCTTCAACATTGCCGAAAAGGTTGGTTACGTGCTGGTCACGGACGCCGCCATGCGCAATGTGCCCATCGCGGGCCAGGCCATCGCCGGCAACAACTCCGGCGAGCAGATGTTCTACACGAGCGAATAGCTCGGTGACGTGAAATCCGGGGGATCCGAGCGGTTCCCCGACGGCCCGGCTGTCGGCATCCCTCCGCCGGCAGCCGGGCCGGATGTTTTCCAGGAGGGACGGTTCCCATCGGAGACCGGAGCGGAAATTCATGAACTGTGAAGTGACACAGGCACAGATCGACTCCTACCAGGAGAACGGATTTGTTGTGTTCGACGACTTTTTGACCCCCGACGAACTGGAAACCTGGCGGGAGGCGGTGGATCAAGCCGTGGGGAACCGCAAGGACCAAAAGCTGGTGGTGGAAGGCGCGGACGAGGACGACGATCGCTGGAAGGCGGGCGACTCGTACTACGACTACGTGTTCGTGCAGCGGATAAACCTGTGGAAGGACAGTCCCGCCGTGCGCAAGCTGATCCTGGATCCGCGCATCGGGCGCATGGCCGCGCTCCTGTCCGGGACCGAGGGCATGCGGGTTTGGCACGATCAGGCCCTGATCAAGCAGCCGTGGGCCAATCCCACCGCCTGGCACCTTGACAACCCCTACTGGTCCTTCCATTCCCGGAATTCCACCAGCATCTGGGTGGCGCTCGACGATGCCACCTACCAGAACGGCTGCCTGTACTTCCTGGGCGGATCGCACAAGAAGACGACCTACGACAACGTTGGCATTACGGAGAACATGGCGGACATCTTCCGGGTCTACCCAGACTTCGTGAACATGCCCTCCATGGCCGCGCCCATGAAGGCGGGATCCTGTTCCTTCCACAACGCGCTGCTCGTGCACGGAGCCGGCGCCAACATGACCGGCGGCTGGCGGCGCGCCATGACCTGTGGCTTTATGCCGTACGGCAGCACGTTCAACGGGAATCAGAACATCCTCTCCGACGAGCAGGTCGCGTCCTACGAGATCGGCGATGTGCTCGACGACGACAATCAGAATCCCGTGGTCTGGCACCGCAACCCGGAACTGATCACAGCCAAGCCCTGAACCTTGGGGCATTCTCCGGCGCCAAGGCATGCTTGGCGCACCACCTGCAACACCGAGGACGGTCCATGGCCCTCAAACACCTCCAACCCAATACCCCGGCACCGGACTTCACCGCGATCAACGAGAACGGCGAAACCGTGTCCCTGGCCGATTTCCGGGGCCGGAACCTGGTCCTGTACTTCTATCCCAAGGACGACACCCCCGGTTGCACCATGCAGGCCTGCTCGTTGCGCGACAACTTCGACGATTTGCAGGCCCTGAACGCGACGGTTCTGGGCGTGAGCCCGGATGACAGCCAGCGCCATGCGAAGTTCATCGGCAAGTACAACCTGCCCTTCTCGCTGCTGGTCGACGAGGACCACGCGATTTGCGAAGCCTACGGGGTCTGGGGCGAACGCAACTTCATGGGCAAGAAGTTCATGGGCGTTCACCGGAGCAGCTTTGTCATCGACGGGGACGGCAACTTGGTCGCGGTCGACTACGACGTCAAACCGAAGAAGACCGTTGCGGCCGCCCTTGAAGCCCTGGGTAGCTGATCCGCGCCGCCATCCTGTACAGATTCGGTTCAGACCGGGACGGTGAACCATGAAGTGGGCCTTCATTGCCGCCAACGACGCCGAGCAACTGGCCCGCGACGTGGAGTTTGCCTCCCTCCACGGCTTTGCCGGTCTCGAGTTCAACCACTGGGCCGGCTTTGCCGACCTGGCCGAGGCGGACATCGAGGCCGCCGCTGCCATGCTGGGCGAGCGGAGCATCCGCTGTGCCTCCCTCGGCCTCTGGGGCTGGAACCACTTGGCTCCGGATGCGGCCGAACGGGCGGAAGCACATCGCCATCTGGACCGTCTGCTGGCGTTTGGTCGCATTCTCGGCGCCGAGACGCTGGTGACCGGAGGCGGGGACTGGGGTGGTGCGCCCCTGGACGAGCAGGCCGGGGAGTTTGCCCGTGTCTTTCCTCCCTTCCTGGATCGGGCGGCCGCAGCCGGCTTCGACGTGGCCTTCTACGGGCTGCACGGCAATTCGTTCTTCGACGGCCTGGCCGCCTTTGAACGCGTGTGGGAGATGGGCCTGGACATCCGCATCAAGTACGACCCCGCCAACTTCATGCACGCCGGGCAGGACCCGGTGCCGGTGGTTCGGCAATACGGGCACCGCGTCGGCTACATGCACATCAAGGAACATGTGGTCATTGGCGGCGAACTGGCTTCCCAGCCGGCGGCCGGCATGGGCGATGTGCCGTGGGGCACGCTCTTTGCCTTCCTGCACGAGCATGGCTACAGCGGTTGGCTGTCCATGGAGCCCCATGGACCCCTGTGGTCCCGCGAGCCGTTGCGCAGCCGCATGCTGTTGCTCAGCAAGCGCTATCTGGAGTCGTTCGTACTCTGACCACTCCGATCCGGGGATGTTCACAACTCCCCGGTCGGTTCCATTTGGCTTCCCCAGCACCAATCCACCAAGGAATCAAGTCCGACCATGACTGATCCAACCCGAACCTTTCTGTACGTGGGGACCTACACGGTTTCCCTGCCGCATGTCCAGGCCATGGCCCAGGGCATCTATGTGTTCGAGCGTGCGGCCGACGGCCTGATGCAGGCCATCGACTGGTATCCGTCGCTGCCGAACCCAACGTTCCTGGACGTTCATTCCGAACACAACCTCCTGTTCGCATGCGGCGAAGTGGACGACATCGAGGAATTCGGTGGCGGGGGCGTATCCGCGCACACCTTTGATCCCGAAACCGGAGCCCTCACCATGGTGGACCGGCATGCGTCCGGCGGGGAATGGCCCTGCCACGTAAGGCTGGATGAAGCCCGGTCGCGCATTGCCCTGGCAAACTACAAGAGCGGCTCCATCCAGACCATTCCCTATGGCGACGACGGCCGGTTCGTTGAGGGCGCCTTCAACGTGCAACACGAGGGATCCAGCGTCAACGAGGAACGGCAGGAGGGGCCGCATGCCCATTCCACCACGCTCGATCCCTCCGGCAGGTTCCTCATCGCCTGCGATTTGGGCATGGACATGGCGCGGGTGTACGAGTTGGACGGGGCCGATGGTCCCCTGACCCATCGCAGCGACTTGGTTGTCCGGCCCGGATCGGGGCCTCGCCACTTCGACTTCCATCCCAATGGCCGGTGGGCGTATGTCCTGAACGAGTTGAGCGCCACGATTGACGTTTGCAACTGGGACGGCGAGGCCGGCACCCTGACATCGATCCAAACCATCGATACGCTGCCGGACGACTGGGACGGCCACGTCTCCACCGCGGACATCCATGTCCACCCGTCCGGCAAGTGGGCCTACAATTCCAATCGCGGGCACGACTCCATCACGATCTTCGCCGTGGACGCCGACGACGGGACGCTCACGCTCCTGGGCCACGAATCGACGCGCGGCAAGACGCCCCGCAACTTCGCCCTGAGTCCGGAAGGGGATCGGCTGTATGCCGCCAACCAGGACTCGGACACCATCGTGGTCTTCGCGCTGGACCAGGAGACCGGATTGTTGTCCGCCACGGGCGAGGTCATCGACGCGCCCACTCCCGTCTGTCTGAAGTTCGTGTTGCGCTGACGCGCCTCCCATTCCAAGGTTTCCCGAGGTGGCGTAGCCATGACCGAGTCAAAACCCAATGTTGTGATAGTGCTGGCGGACCAGTGGCGGGCCCAGGCCTGCGGGTATGCCGGAGATAATCAGGTGCAGACCCCGCACCTGGATCGGCTGGCCGCCGAGAGCATCAACTACCGGAAGGCTGTGTCGGGCATTCCGGTCTGCACACCGGCCCGAGGTTGTATGTTGACCGGCCTCTACGCCCAGACCCACGGATTGTTCGTGAACGACGTGCATCTGGCCGACGACGTTGAGAGCATGGGCAAGATCTTTGGCCGCAACGGCTACGACACCGCCTACATCGGCAAGTGGCATGTGGACGGGCGCGGCCGCGACGCACCCATTCCCAGGGAGAGCAGGCAGGGCTTTGAGTACTGGAAGGTCCTGGAGTGCACGCACTCCTACAACCACTCGCTGTACTACGACCACGACAAGACGGAGCCGGATATTTGGCCGGACTACGATGCCCGCGACCAGACCCGGGATGCCTGCCGCTGGGTGGAGGAACGCAGCGACTCGGACAAGCCCTTCCTGCTGTTTCTGTCCTGGGGACCGCCCCATGATCCCTACGAGACGGCACCGCCCGAGTTCAAGGCGATGTACGACCCGGACGCGATTGAGTTGAGGCCCAACGTTCCGCCCGAGGTGGCCGACCTGGCGAGGGAACGGATTGCCGGTTACTACGCCCACTGTTCCGCCCTGGACAGTTGTGTCGGCGAGTTGCGCGACACCCTCCAGGCCCAAGGTCTGGAGGAGAACACGATCTTCCTGTTCCTGTCCGACCACGGGGATATGCTGGGGTCCCAGGGACAGCACATGAAGCAGCGTCCCTGGGAAGAGTCAATCCGGGTGCCGTTCCTGTTGCGCTGGCCGGCGGGCCTGGGCACGGAGGCCCGCACGGAGGACGCCCCCATCGATATCGTGGATGTCCTGCCCACGCTGCTGGGGCTGTGCGGCCTCGAGGCCCGGTCCGAAATGGAGGGCTTGGATTTCAGCGGCCACCTGCGCGGCGGAGAAGACCCGTCGGGCGGACAGGCCCTGGTGATGTGTCTGCAACCGTTTGGCCAGTTTGTGCGGACGGCCGGCGGCCGGGAGTATCGCGGGTTGGTGACGGATCGATACACCTATGTCGAGGACCTGGACGGACCTTGGCTGTTGTACGACAACGAAGAAGATCCCTATCAACTGAACAATCTGGCAAACCAGCCGGACCATTCCGATCTCCAGACATCATTCGGTAGGGATCTGCACGCGATGCTGGATGCGCGAAACGACAAGTTCCTGTCCGGCGACGAGTACGTGGAGCAGTTCGGGTACACGGTGGACGAGACCGGCACGGTCGGCTACACGTTCCTGTACGGCCGTCAATCCTGAGTCCTAAAGCCGCCGCCGATCCCAATTTCGTCCACGGGCGGCCCGCGGGGAATCGGCAACCGGGTGAGCGGAACCGGCTCCAACGAGAAGCGCCCACACCCACGTTCAATTAAGAGGCAACATGGCTGGTTTCAGGGGCATCTTTCCGGTGGTTCAGACTCCCTTCGATGAACAGGGGGCGGTGGACGAATCCGGTTTGGCCAGACAGGTGGAATTCTGTCGGCAGGCAGGAGCCCACGGGTTGGTTTACCCGGTCCTGGCGAGCGAGTTTCAGTTGCTCACTGACGGCGAACGCCGTTCCGCGCTGGAACGCGTGCTGAAGGCCGCGGACGGACAGATTCCCGTGGTGGCCGGTGTGGCAGCGGCCAGTGCGCAGGGCGCGGCCGAATACGCAGCCCATGCCGTTGGGCACGGGGCGGATGCCGTCATGGCCCTCCCGCCCTACGTCGGCGTCCTGGGACCGGATGACGTCTTCCACTACTACGAGGCGATTTCCAATGCCGCTCGGCGGCCCGTCTTCCTTCAGGACGCGCCCCCCGGCCTACCGGTTCCGCGCATCATGGAATTGCTTCAGCAGATCGAGCACCTGGCCTATGTCAAGGAGGAGAACGAACCCTCCGCCCACAACATTTCGGCCCTAATCGAGGGACTGGGCGACGCCTGTCAGGGGGTGTTCGGAGGCGCCTGGTGCCGGTGGATGATGTCGGAACTGGACCGTGGGGCCCACGGCTTCATGCCTTCGGTCGAGATCGTGGACGTGCACGTCAGGATCTGGGATCTCTTCCACGCCGGGGAGCAGGCTGCGGCCCGCGACCTGTACGACCGTCTGCTGCCGTTCATCAACCTTGGCTTCTGCCTCGGACTGTCCGTGATCAAGGAGCTTCTGGTACGCCGGGGAATCATCGGGACGGCGCACACCCGCCGCACTGGTCTGCCCGCCCTTGATGGACAGGACGCCAAGGAACTTGACATAATTTTGGGCCGGATCAACGATCTGCTCATGCCGGGGACCTGACGGGTTCCTGCGGGGGACTGCAACAGGCGGCGGCTTCCGCTGCCCTATAATTCCCCTTCCGATCCGATAGTCCCCAACGCACGGGCAGGAATCTGCCGGAGCCACAGACCCAAGGAGTTTGAACA
Source organism: uncultured Caldilineaceae bacterium (assembly GCA_964566955.1). GTDB lineage: Bacteria > Chloroflexota > Anaerolineae > Caldilineales > Caldilineaceae > Bin34. The sequence goes on from CAZMKQ010000023.1 coordinate 9,409, forward strand.
TGTTGTCGCGTCAACAGAAGGACACCTACGAGGACAAAGGCTTCCTTGTGGTGGAAGATGTGCTGAGTGCCGATGAAGTGCTGGCCCTGCGCGAAGTCACGGACTACTTTGTCGAGCAGTCCCGCACCGTGACCGAACACACCGACGTGTTCGACCTGGAGCCGGAGCATACGCCCGAGGAACCGCGCCTGCGCCGCCTCAAGGCCCCGGTTGAACAGCATCAGGTATACCGGGACATCCTGAACCACGACGGCATCCTGGACATCGTGGAGGAGTTGATCGGTCCCGGTGTGCGCACCAACGGCGACAAGCTCAACATGAAGTCGCCGCACTTCGGCAGCCCCATCGAATGGCACCAGGACTGGGCTTTCTATCCCCACACCAACGATGACCTGCTGGCCGTGGGGGTCTGCATGGACGATACGCTGGAGGAGAATGGCTGCATGCTGTGCATCCCTGGTTCCCAGCGGGGACCGGTTCTCGATCACCATCAGGATGGCTACTTTGCCGGAGCCGTGACCGAGGACGTTGCGGACGTCGACAAGGCGGAGCTGATGGAGGTCCATGCCGGTGGCATCTCGCTGCACCATGTGCGCACCCTGCACGCCTCGGCCAAGAATGTTTCGGATCATCCCCGGCGGCTGCTTCTGTTTCAGATGGCCGCCATCGATGCCTGGCCGCTCCTGGGAGTGTCCGACTGGGACAGCTTCAACGACAACATTCTGCGCGGGGAGCCGACCTACGATGCCCGGGTGACCGATGTGCCGGTGCGCATGCCGCTGCCACCGCCGCTCAAGGGCGGTTCGATCTACGAGAACCAGACGGTTCTGCGCAACAAGATTTTCGCGGTCTGAGGCCGGTTCCGGCACGGCTGCGACAGTAATCTCGGATTTGCCGGCCTGCCGCGCGGGCTGGTGACACCAGTCAGCAATGGGATAGGCAATGGACAAGGTACGGCTGGGCGTATTGAGTCATGCCCACGGGCATGTGGGCGCCTACTGTGGGGTATTGCGGGACTTTTCCGACGCCGAAGTGGTCGCCTCCTGGGACGACAATCCCGAGCGCGGCCAAGCCGCCGCGGCGAATTACGGCCACGAGTTCAGGGACAGCGCGGCCGCCGTGGTCGAAGATCCCGGCATCGACGCGGTGATGATCGGCATCGAAACCAACCGCCATGCCGACATGGTGGAACTGGCGGCTGCAGCCGGGAAGCACATCCTGCTACAGAAACCCATGGCCACGACGCTGGCCGACTGCGACCGCATCATCAAGGCCGTCAACGACAGCGGCGTCAAGTTCAGCATGGCCTTCCAGATGCGCCAGGATCCCTCCAACCAGGCCATCAAGCGACTGTTGGACGAAGGGGTCGTCGGCAATGTCTCCGTGGTGCGCCGCCGCCACTGTATCGGCGTGCTGCTGAATCCCCAGTTCGTCAACAGCCCCAGCCGTTGGCACTTTGATCCGGAAGCCAACATCGGCATGTTCTTCGACGATGCCAGCCATCCGGCGGACTGGTTCTACTGGCTGTTGGGGCAGCCGGTGTCGGTGATGGCCGAAATCGATCGCATTGTGACGCCCATCGACACCGATGACACCGGCATCGCCGTCTATCGTTTCGGCAAGGGTGAGATGGGTTTTTTGTTCAATGCCTCGACTACGGTGGCCGGGGTCAACACGACTGAAATCTACGGGGACGAAGGGACCATCATCCAGGATTACGACGATGGTCCGTCAACCGCCGCGCCGCGGCCTGCCAACGCCTGTGCCCTGCGCTACATTCGACAGGGAGACAAGGCCTGGACCGAGATTCCCATGGACATCCCCGATGCACACGGGGCGCGCATCGGCAACGTGCCCCGGCCCTTCGTGGACTACGTGCTGGGCCGCACGGACAAAACCATCACGGCGGAAGAGGGACGGATTTCGGTGGAGATGGTCCTGGCAGCCTACCGGTCCGCGCAGGAGGGTCGGCGCATCCGCCTGCCCCTGAGGGATTAGAAACAATCCGGTCAGGCTGCCATCACGTTGCCGGCATCCACGTTCAGCGACTGGCCGTTAATCATGGCCGCGCCATCGCCGGCCAGGAAGACGGCCAGGGGTGCGATTTCCTCCGGCACCATTCGTCGGCCATGGCCGGTCATCGTTTCCTCCTGCTCCTCGAAACTGCGGCCCAGGCGGTCCGCGTCGAATTGGATGCGGGCATTGTTCAACTTGGACACAACCGGCCCGGGGCAGATGGCATTGGACGTGATGCCGTGCGCCACATTCTCGAGGGCAACCGACTTGGTCACCCCAAGCAGTCCATGCTTGCTGGCGGTGTAGGCCACGCCGAAAGAGGACGGCACCTTGCCGTTGATGGATGCCACGTTGATGATGCGGCCGTGTTGGCGTTCGATCATCTCCGGCAACACCATGCGCACGAGCTGGTAGGGGACGGTCAGGTTGACGTGCATCATCAGGTGCCAAAACGCATCGTCGTATTCCGATACCAGCATGGGTTGCTGGCTGGAGCCGATGCCCGCGTTGTTGACGAGGATGTGGATGTCGCCGCAGGTCGACTTGGCAAACTCGAACACGGTGGCCGCGGCATCCTCAAGCGACAAGTCCACGGCCCGGATATGACAGGCGGGACCCATCCGCGTGACTTCGGCCTGCAAGCTGGCCAACTCTTCCTCGTTGCGTCCTGTCGCCGCGATGTTGGCGCCGGCTTCCGCCATGGCCAGGGCGATGGCGCGTCCGATGCCCTTGGTGGCACCGGTGACGAGAGCGTTGCGACCCGTAAGCATCATGTTTACCTGCCTTGAAGCTGCATGGTGAAGGTCCTGCATCACAAGGAAGCGGACGATGGGACGTGATCCTACAGGACGCGCACATCGTCGGCAGGCAACCAGGCGGAGTGGCGGATGCGCACATCCCGCGGCTGTTTGGCGAATTCCATCCGAGAACGCGCCGATGGTCCGCGGTCCCGGTTGTGTATGCTGATTCCTTCCGCGGACGAATTCAATCCGGTTATGGCGCATGCCGGCGGCCAGGAACCACGGATTCAACCTCGCCGCGGTTGTGCAGCATGGATCGTACCGGCGCAGCGGACGGACACGGCAGACTGCCCCGGATTGCTCCGGGGGAGTGCCGTCGCTCCTGTCACCGCTGCGCACGAACCGGCAAACCCTTGGACAGTCCACAGACAAAGCCAGCGATATGACCCCATCCAGTTCCCACATTGGACGCCCGCCCATCCGCGTGGAGTTGTCCGCGTCCGAACGCGCGCAACTGGAGGAGCTGCTCAACAATCCGGCCACCGGCGAGGCGATGAGGCGCAGGTATCTGGCGATCCTGATGGCTGCGGACGGGCGCACCACCGGCGACATCGCCGGGCAACTGGGCATTTCGGCCAGTCAGGTCAGCGTGTGGCGTCGGCGGTTTGCCGATTTCGGCTTCGCAGGCATCCTGACGCGCCGTCTGAATGCGGGGCAATCGGGGAGGCGACCACAACTCAGGGACTTGCGGCAGGCCTCGGTGTCCAATCTGGAACTGCAAGGTCAGCGAGGCGCGGTCCGGGACGTGGACCTGACCGACGAGCAGGTCCTGGAACTCCGGAAACTGGTCCAGCAGCCGCGGATCGAAAACCGCCTGGCCCAACGGGCGCGGGTGGTGCTTCTGGCCCACCGGGGCCTGAATGCACCGGCGATCGGCGAACGGCTGGACATGGCCAGCCCCAGGGTCCTGCACTGGTGCCGCCGATACATGGAGGAGGGCATTGGCGGCCTGACCGACAGGCCTCGGTCCGGCCGGCCGCGCAAGGACCCCGGTCCGGATTTGGAACGCCTGCTGCTCAAGCTGTCGGAGGTGCCGGCGGACGGCAGGGCACAATGGTCCCGGCAGGCGTTGGCCCGTGAACTTGGAATCACGGTTGGCCAGGTTGGCAAGTTGCTCGACAGGGCCGATCTCGACCTGGGTCCCGTTCCCGCACCGCGTGGCAGTGCTGCCGCCAAACGCACCGCCGGAACAGAATATACAAGGCGGGTCCGGGCACAGGCGGCCCCGGGAAGTTCGCGCGGATCCGACTCGGATGCCGAACCAAAGGAAGGTGACATGTCCCAAATCCAACAAGGCGATGCGATTCTGATGCTGTCGGGAGACGAAGTGGTTCGTTGCCTGCCCATGAACAGGGCGGTCGGCGGCATGCGCACGGCCTTTGAGGCCTTGGCCCGCGGCCAAGTCGTGCAGCCGGTGCGCTCCCAGATCAATCCGCCCGGCACTGCCGGGATCTCGCTCGTAATGCCGGCTTGGATGCGAGACGGCTCCTCTGCGGGACACACGTCGGTCAAGGTGGTGTCCGTCTATCCGGACAACGCCGCGCGCGGCGAACCGGTAATCCACGGGTTGGTGCTTCTGGTGGATGCAGCCACCGGAAAGGTGTTGGCCGGCATGGACGGTGGTGCCTTGACGGCCATCCGCACGGGGGCCGTGGCGGGGCTGGCCACCGATTTGCTGGCTCCTGCCGGGGCGAGTCGGCTGGCCGTGTTGGGCGCGGGCGTACAGGCGCGGACCCAGGCGGCAGCCGTCAGCGAAGTACGCCGTCTCGAAAGGATCAGTGTCTACTCTCCAACCGCGGCCAACGTGGCGCGGATGATCGAGGACCTGCGGGACCAACTGCCCGATGGCATTGAGTATCAGGCCGCGACCTCACCGCGCGAGGCGCTGGCGGACAGCGACATCGTATGCTGCGCGACCACCTCTGCGACGCCGGTCTTCGCGGACGGCGATCTGGAGGAAGGGGTCCATGTCAATGCCGTCGGCGTGTTTCAGCCGGAGCGCCGAGAGGTGCCGGCGGCTACTGTCGCGCGTGCGACGGTGTATGTGGACGACCGGGAAGCCATGATGGAGGAAGCCGGCGACCTGCTGATTCCGCTGGCCGACGGAACCATCAAGGAGGACCACGTGGTCGGCTCGCTCGGCGACCTGCTCACAGGCCGCTGTTCCGGACGCACGTCCGCCCGCGAGACCACGTTTTTCAAGTCGGTCGGTCTGGCCATCCAGGACACGGTTTCCGCCGGCCTGGTCTATGCCCGGGCTAGGGAACTGGGCATCGGAACGTCGGTGCCGCTGTAGCGGAGCTGTAGCCAACCCGACCTGCTACGGGTGGGAGCTATTGGCCCTGCCGGGAGGCTGTATTCCGGGGCAGGGCTGTGTCAGTGGTTGGCCCGGACAAGGTGGAACCAAGCCGGAACCACCAGGCAGCCGCCGGTGAACGCTCTGGCTCTTCCGACCTTGTCCGAGTAGAGGAAGGCCGGAAGGCCCACTACTGGGATGCCGATGTGCAGTGCTGGATCTCGAGGTTGGCGATGTTCGTCGCGGAGGTCGGTGCCGTTAACGCCGGCTCCACACGGGTGTGGGGGCTGATGCCCGGTCCGGCTCGGTGGCTGGCGGTGCTGAACATGTCCGGTCGCGGTCCCGCGACCCCCGGACGGCGGTGCAGTCGGTAACGATCACGGTCGTGATCGTCCCAGTCCGCGGTCAATATGTCATCCCGGGACACCTGCAGCAGACTCCAATTCCGCGTTTGCGCCGAAGAAGGCCCTGGAGACTGCTGTTTGGTGCATGCCACTAACAATATGCCAATTCGACACCAAATGCAATTGTTCACATCCCGAAATGCTATTGCACTTTTGTTTGTCCGGGGACCGGTTCCCCACCATGTCCATCTCTCCTTGACACCGTCAAACCACTCTCGGTCCGTGACCTTCGGCCGGGCCTGTAGCGGGCTGACTGCCACCCCTGATCCCCGCAGTGGGTGTCGGTTCCGCCGGTCTGGGCGGCGCAGGTGCAATCAGCCCCCTTTGTGTCAGTGATCGGCTCGGACAAGGTGGAACCAGGCCAGAACCACAAGGCAGCCGCCGGCGGACAGGCTGGCCGTCACAAGCGTCAAGGTTGCTTGGTTCAGGCGTGGGGTCGCGAACGGAAGCACAAGGGCGGCGGCGATGTAAAGGCCGGCGCTGATTCCCGCACCCCAGAGCATGTTGAGGACCTTCCTTTCCACAGCCAGATCACGTGCCCAAAGCGCGGCATAGAGCCCCAGGCAGGCAAGGAGGACCACCAGTGAGCCAAGGAACGACAACGGGGTGAGTATCCAGCGCAGCGCGGGGGTGCGGTTGATCGCGGGATCGGGTTCCGCGGACGGCAACTCGGTGTTGGTCAGGGGCGTAACCGTGGGCTGCACCGTGAAAATCTGCGCCGCACTTTCCTCCTCGACCCGAATCTGAAACCCGATGCTGGTCGTGCTTTCCAGGCTGCGCGCAGCCAGTTCAAGGGTGCCGGCGCGATCCAGAAGCAGATCCATGGTGGCGCTGCCGTCCCGCGTGGGGATTGGATCAATGCGCAGATCCAGATTGTCGTTGGGATATCGGAGCAGAAACTCCACCGGGGTGCCATCGGGAACCCGGTTGCCGTTGCGATCCAGGATGGGGCCGGCCCGGATCTGCAGGGAATCCCCCAGCCGCACTTCCAGGGCCTGCAGATCCAGGGAACTGCGTTTGTCGTCGAACACCGTCAGGGGGATTACCTGGTTCGGATCCGGCTCCAGCCGTTCGACCAGACTGCCGTAGGGCGTGCCCGGCACGTTGACCGGCGGAGCACCGGTCATCTCCAGGTCGTGGAACAGGCCGCGCACCGCGGTTTCCACAAACGGCGGGTTGGGGCTGTAGGCGGCGATGTACACCGACAGCTTGCTGATTTCAGTCTCGTCCAGCATGTACGGTGCGTCGAATGAGAGCACCGCCACCCGCTTGTCGAGGAGCAGGTCCGGCTTTTGCCGCAGGAACTGGTGGACGACCTCGCTGGCAGGATACTCTTCGGGATCCACATCCAGCATTGCGAAGATCACCCATGTGGCTTCCGTCAGGGCGCGATCCATGCGGAACTGAGCCACGGTGTTGGCCGTGCGGTTGAGCCAGGCCGCCACGTCATCGAAACCGTAGCTGGAGATGCGGTCGGGCTCAATCTGGGCCGTGGCATCCGGACCGAACAGGCGCAGGATGGTGGCCTCGACCTGATCGACCGCCAGGATTGTTTCCGGTTGGCACCCGGGACAGGTCGGGCGCGTGCGGTCGTCGGTGAATATGAGCAGGCGATCGTCCGGGTTGGGCACGGCCCGGACCTGATCCGCGGCCTGTTCGGCATCCAGGTGCAGCAGCGTGGCGGCATCCTGCGCAACCCATGTGACGATGCCGGCCTTCACGGCCAGGCTGCCTTCGCTGAGCTGGTCCGGTACCCCGCCCAGCATCTGGCCGACCAGTGGATCAAAACCCACGGCCACAACCTCCGGATCCGACAGGCTGTCGCCGATTGGCGCCAAGCGCCGGATCGTCTGCATCGACAACGGGTTGTCAGCCCCCTCCAGTTTGGCCCAGGCGGCCCGATCGAAGAAGGCGGGAGGGTAGAGACGGAGCTTGGCTTGCAGGATGCGCCGCACGGCGTTGTCCACAGCCAGCGCGAAATCCGGCTTCTCCAGGTACTGGACATTGAAGAACAGGATGACCTCCTGCAGGACCGATGCCGTGTTCGGATCCAACGGCCCGGCACCGGCCAGCCACAATAGGTCGTTGCCGGCCTGGAAGGCGTCGTTGGCGATGCGGTTGGCAAAGGAGGTTTGGCCCGACTGTCCATAGTAGCTGCTCAGCGAAGGTACGATCAGCTTCCCGCTCATCAACAAGCCGCTGGCCTCCCGCCAATCGGCAAAGGCATCCAAGGCCAGGATTTCCTCCAGTTGCGGCGCCAGACTGATGGGTGGCGTGCGTTCGCGCGACGACAGGAAGCCGCTGTACCGGATGTGGCTGGTCAGCAGGCCGGTCGTCGGACTTCCGGGCCCGCTGGTCCCGGGCTCCTTCCGGACCTGTACGGCCCGTGCAAAAGGCAACAGTTCGTTCCGCTGAAGGTCCGTCAGCGAACGCTGGATGGTGGCCAGTTCCTGGTTGAGGTCGCGGTCGCTGCCGCCCTGGCCCGGAAAGTGTCCTGCAATGGACAGGATCCGATCACTGCTGCCCTCGGCGATCCCCTGGATGAAGGCGGCACCGTTTTCGGCGACCCACCAACTGTCGCCTCCATAGGTGGATGTGGCGCGCACACCGGAGGGTTGGCGTCCGTCCGGGCCGAGTACGTCGAGACTGGGGCCCAGCAGCATGTTGATGCCCACGGCGGCCAGTTCCTGGCCCAGAATCGTGCCTAGGGCCTGGGCATAGGCGGGATCCCACGCAGCGCCCACGGCCATTTGGCTGGGCATGGCTGTGAACCCGCTGCGCAGAACCGGCGCCGATTGGTCCGGACCGGTTTGCGTTGTTCCGATGAGAAGCGGGATGCCAAGTCCCGCTTCCAGCAACGGATCCGGCAATCGCATCCAGTGATCCGCCACAATGTCGGCCCGCGCGGACGGCAGTTGGCCGTGGGAGGCGTACAGGCCCCAGGGCAGGGCCTGAAGCTGATTGGTCAGCGAGGAGACTTGGCGCGGCGTGTCACTGCCGAGCGAGTTGTCGATGTTGCCGTTCTGCTCCGTCAGTACCACGCCCCCCACCCGATAGTCGTGCACCAGCCGCACGATGGCATCGGCTTGACGGATGGAGGATCCCCGGAACGGAATCACGAACAACTGACCGATGCGATCTGCCACGGTCATGGAAGCCAGGAGCGTTTCGACCGTGGCCTCCATGGACAGATGTCCGATGTTGTCGGCGGGTTCGGTGGCCGGGTCGGCGGTTTGGGCCCCGGCGGTGTTCGTCCCGACCAGTGTGCAACCCACCCAAAGCAACAGGCAGGCCAGCCATCCGGCAGTACGCTGATTCATGGGCGGGGAAGCGGGTTCATCGGTTCGGACGGTGCAGCCGGGTTGTCGATAGAATGGGGGCTAACATACTAGGTATATACGTCCCAATGTACTCCATGGGTGGTGCTGCCGCCCGGAACACTCCCTTTGTCCACTGCGTCTCGGAGCCGGTCGCCGCGGCTGGATGGAGGACTGTTGCAGTCCATGTCCGCTGATGGAGCCGCCGGAGAATCGCCGTGACCGTACGCTTGAGGTCGCTTTGGGACAGGTTGCTGGCCCAGGACGACGATGTTGCCCCCGATGCCTACGCGGCGGAAGCCGGTCCGGCGCGCAGTGGCGGCCAGTTCGCGCCCGGCCACCGCGCACGTCTCGCCGAGGATGATGTCTTCGACAATCTTCGGCAACGGGTGTCGGCGTTTGCGGAGCGGGAAGGACTGGTGTTTCGGGAACCGGCCTGGTTGTACAATGCCTTCGTCCACAGTTCATTTGTGCTCGATCACGGGCTGGATGATCCCACCCTCCATTTCGAGCGGTTGGAGTATCTGGGCGATGCCGTGTTGGGCAAGATCGTGGCCGAGTATCTCTTCCGGGCCTTGCCCAACCATCTGGAAGGGGATCTGACCCGGCTGCGATCGGAACTGGTGCGCAACGCGACCCTGACCGAATGGGCTTTGGAGTTGGGGTTGGACGGGCTGGTCCTGACCGGACCCAGTGTCAAAAGCCGGGAAATCCTGCGCAGTTCCCGTATGCTAGGCAGTGTGTTCGAGGCGCTGATCGGCGCACTCTATGTGGATCAAGGGGAACAGGGCGTGAGACGATTTTTGGCGCGATGGCTCAATCCGGCGGTCGACAAGGCAGCCAAGTCGGACGGCCAGTCGCAGCAGAATGCCAAGAGTGCGCTGCAGGAAGTCCTGCAGCGGGACCTGGGAGCCACTCCCCGCTATGAGAAACGGTCCGCCACCGGCCCCAGCCATCAGCCGGAGTTCGAGGTGGCGGTGACCCTGGAGGGCAGGACCCTCGCCACCGGCAAGGGTCCCAGCATCCAAAAGGCCGGTTTCCGCGCCGCGGAAGTGGCGCTGGCCGACTATCTCGCGGCCCAGACGGAACCGGACCCCATCGACTGATCAGATCTCCAGTTCCTTGAGCTGGTCGATCATGTCCCGGCACACGTCGAAACCGCCCTGCCAGAAGGCCGGGTCGGACATGTCG
>CAZMKQ010000023.1:19442-40276 GCA_964566955.1 uncultured Caldilineaceae bacterium
GATGCCCATTTCCTGCAGGATGTCGTCCGGGTCCTTGGAGCCGCCGTACGCCAGCAGCTGCAGATAGCCGGGCTTGAACGCCTCGCCTTCCTGCTGGTACCTGCGGTACAGGGCCAGGACCAGCAGCTGGCCGAAGCTGTAGGCGTAGCAGTAGAACGGCGTGTGGTAGATGTGGGGGATCATCAGCCACTCGTGGGCGAAGATGTCGTCCACGTCCACGGCGTCCCCGAACTGCTGGGCCAGCTGGCTTCGATAGATCTCGCTCAGGTCCCCGGTGGACTTGTTCTGCAGCACCGCTTCGTGGGCCGCTTTTTCGAACACCACGAAATAGGCCTGGCGCATGACCGTGGCGTACATGTCGTCCACGGCGGTGGCCAGCAGTTCGCGCCGGACCAGGGGATCCGTCTCCTCCTGCATGAGCCGGTCGGTCAACAGCATCTCGGTGAAGACCGAGGCGGTTTCGGCCAGGGGCAGGGGGGCGTGCTGGGTTAGGAGCGAGTGGTCCTCCGCCTGCAGGCTGTGAATGGCGTGCCCGAGTTCGTGGGCCAGGGTGGCCACGTCGCGCACGCGGCCCGTGTAGTTCATCAGGATCCACGGCGTTTGCGAGGGCAGGACGGTGGCACAGAAGGCCCCCGAACGCTTGCCCTTGCGGATTTCACTGTCGATGTGCCCGTCGCGGAAGACCCGTTCCGCCTTGGCGGCCACGTCGCTGTCAAAGGCGTCGACGGTTTGCAGCACCATGTCCACGGCATCGCCATACTCGATCTGCTTGTCCGAGCCGCCCAGGGGCGCGTAGATGTCGAAGCGCCGCAGCTTCTCCAGGCCCAGCCACTGGGCCTTCAATCGGAAATACTCCTGGAACAGGCCGGCGTTGTCCTGGCACACCTGCAACAGCGCCTCGACCGCGGCGTCCGGCACGTTGTTGCCCAGGTTCTTGACGGCGATCGGCGAACTGTAGCTGCGCAGGCCCACGTTTTCGGAATGCCAGTCCCTGACCCGGGCTGCGTAAATCTGTCCTAGAATGCCGTTCTCCCGCTCATAGACCCGGAACAGTTCCCGATAGGCTTCCTCGCGCCGCGCCCCGTCCGGGGAATAGGCGTGCTGCATCAGTTCCTCGCGGGTCAGGGTTTGGGTTTCGCCGTCCACCTCCAGCGTGAACTCCAGGCGGTTGGTCAGCATCGAGAACACCGTGATTAGCGAACTCATGCCGTTCGCATCCTTGGTGTTGATGATCTGCTCGGACTGCTCGTCCAGCGTAAAGGGACAGAAGCGGCGGTCGCTCTGCAGGGAGTAGGCGTAGTCGGGGTATTGTTCCGGGTCCGGCAGCAGGGCGGCAGCCTGCTCGTCGTCGAGGCCTTTCCACCAGAGGTCGAAGAAAATGACCCGGTTCTGCAGGTTGGTGAGTTCCTGCTGCATGTAGCCCTCGTAGCGCAGGGCCTCTTCGGACTGCGTATCCGCCGAGAACCACAGGCTGCCGTAGGCTCCCAGGATGTACATGCGTTCCGAGATGTCCTCCAGCTGCTGCATCAAGGGCACGAGATCCAGGTCCTGTTCGCCCTTGTCGAAGGCTTCCAGCGCCGCGCGCTGGCCCTCGAACTGTTCGACGGCGGCGGTCAGTTCGGCCAGGTGCGCCTGCACCGTGGCATCCTCGGCGTCCGGCAGCAGATCCGTCAACTGCCAGCCACTGAGTTCGTATCGGTTTCCCATCGGTTCTTGGTTCCTTTCTTGACTTGGTAACGGGTTGGTCTTGTTGTTCCCGACTGGACGCCGGAACGTACTTGGTTGTGGAATCGGATCAGCCGGACGAGGGCATATGCCTCGCCAGTTTGCCGGCCAGGTCTGGCAGCGTCATGGTTTGTAGCCAGACCTTGCCCGGCCCTTCCAGACGAGCCAGGAACAGACCCTCGCCACTGAAAACAATGTTCCGTACTCCTTCGTTGCGTTCCAGGTCGAAGTCGATGGTTGTGTCGTACATGGCGATGTGGCCCGGGTCCACCTTCAATACCTCATTGGGAGCCAGTTCCTTGACAACGACTTCTCCCGGTACTTCAGCGAACGCGATGCCGGTGCCGTGGAGCCGCTGCAAAATAAAGCCTTCGCCCCCGAAGAAACCGGCTCCCAAGCGTTTCTGGAAGAGAAGGTCTCGCTGCACGGTGGTCGCGGACACCAGAAAAGCGTCCTTTTGCAGCACAATTTCGTTGCTCCCATCAAGCTCCATGGGTATGACCTTGCCCGGTGCGGAGGGATTGAAACTGACGATGCAGTTGTCCTTCCGTGCGGTATAGGTGGTTTGAAAGAAGGATTCGCGGGCCAGCTTGCGCTTGAGACCGCCGACCAAACCGCCTTCGGACGCGGTGGACATGTCCATATCACCCTGGATCCAAGCCATGCCCCCGGCTTCCGTGATGACGGATTCGCCTGCTGCCAGCGTGATTTCGACCGCTTGCATGGTCGTACCGATGATTTCGTATTTCATGGTGGTGTTTCTCTGAGGTCCCTGCCGTCGCATCAAGGTTCGTGTCTCTGCAAAAGCGACGGTCAGTATAGCCCTGTGCAGCCGCGGAATCCCTGTGGACCGAGGTTGGGGCCGGGTCGGAGAGAGTTCGGGGCAACGTGCCGGATTGCCGTTGGCCAGTGGAAGGAGTCGGTCCGCGTGGCGCGCGGGCAGGAATGGAACTTGCACACCGGCCCGTTGCGGTTGCGAGAGTGGTTGGACGCGGTCCGGGTGCCAAAGGGATTGCCGTGCCGACAACCGCCCCGGCGGGAATTCGGTGTCGTTTTCGGTCGCGGGTACCGCCGCAGGTTCGAACGGCTCCGTTCAGGAGGTGCGCTGCTTAAGTTGTCGCTCCAGTTCCTGGATTTTGGCTTCAGCAGCGGTGAGGGCGACTTCGGCAGCGGTGCGGGCTGCGCGTTCGTCCCGGAATGTGGAGATGTGCCGTTCCGTGGCCGGGTCGTACCATCCCAGACGGCCTTCCTTCCAGCGCAGGATCAGGTTGAGAACCTCGCTGTATCCCTGCAGGATCCCGTCCTCCAGGGACTGTATGGCGATGGGTTGGTAGACCCCCTGCACGAGGCGGTCCCCCTCCAGTCTGGCTCCGTGGTAGCGCCCGGTCTCGTCAAAGCGCCAGTATTCGGGGACGCCCAAGGCGGCGTAGGCTGCGGGTTTTTCCAGTACGTCCGCGCGCCCGGTGGCGCGGGAGGCGATTTCCAGCACAAAATCGGGGGGCTTGCCCTGTTCCGAAATGATGTAGGCGTTGCTCCGGTAGTAGGCTTCCGGGTTCACATTGAAGGCAATCATCAGGTCCGGGAACTTGATCCCGGCCATATCCCGCGTGGGGAAGGGGGCAAGGTAGTGTTCGCCTGCCACCAAGGTTGTGTCGGGGTTGCCCAAGTGCATCGCCAGAAAATGGGAATTGCCGGTGATGCTCAGGTGGTTGAAGCCGGACATTTCCTCAGGTGTGCGTTCGGGCGGATCCGGCATCGGCAACAGGGCATCCAGCTGCGGTACTGCCGCGATCTCCTGCGTGGCGGTCATATCTCACCTGTTTGATTTGGCGTTCGCGCCGGGCGCGCTGCCTGTGCACCCGGACTGCTTTCCGCAGCCTCGGTGCCACATTGGGATTCTATGCGATCCAGAAGGCGTGTCGGCATCCCGGAAACCGAAACACTCAAAGAGCTCCGCGGGTTGCCTGAGAGCCGCCCGTGCTTGTGGGAAGGATTCCCGATGTCCTGTCAACGAATGTCGGCTGCGTCCATGGGCCAGCCCGACAGCCGGTCCAGGACGGCCACGCCGCCCCGGCTCCAGGCGGCCACGCCCGTATCCCACAGATCCTGTCGGATCACGCGGGTGAAGGCCACGCGTCCCCCATCGGCAAACACCTCCACCACGCATCGATCCAGGAAGATGTGCAATTCGGCGTTCTCGTCGGCGAGCGGCACGGGCGGCTGTTCATCCACGACCAGGCCCGCGTCGGAGAGGCCAATGGCAACCCCGCCGTCGCCGTTGGCGTCCGCGCGCAACCGGATACCGCAGGCTTCGGCGGACAGACGCTGCATGCGCACCCGCAGTTCCAGTTGGCTGCCCGCCACGTCCGGAAGGGGGTGGCGGGCGTTGTCCAGGAGCATGCCCGCAACCCGCCGCTCCTGTCCGCGCAGGGATCGGAGCTCCCGTATGGGCTGCTGGCACAGGACCAGGTCGTCGTCCAGGGTCAACTCGCGGGGCAGGGCCAAACACCCGTTCCAGCCGTGGCCCTCCTCAAAGCCGCGGACCCAACCGTGCAGGATTTGGCGTCCGTCCGGTGCGGCGTGCACGTTGCTGGCATAGAAGCCGTTCCAGTTCCGGCAGCCGTGGTCCACGATGCCGCCGTCCAGCTCGGTGAACGAAGGCGTATCGGGATCGAAGTCCCCGATCCGGTACTCGACGGCATCGAAGGGCGAATACAGATAGACCCAGTGGTCGCCCAGGAGAAAGAAGTTGGGGCACTCCGCGCTTACCGGGCACATGGAGCCCCTGTATGTCCAACGCGTCAGGCTGCTGTCCGCGGCCTCGAACAACGGCGAACCCGCCTCTGCACCGCCCATGCCGATGGTCATGAAGGTTCGTCCTCGATGGACCCAAAGGTAGGGATCGCGCCAGGTCGGATCCATGACCGGCCCGCCGGGCAACCGCAGGCGATCGTCCAGCGCCAGGATGGGGTTCCCGTCGAAGGGCCGGAAGGAACGGTCCTCCGCATCGCCGATCGCGGCGCGTTGCTGGAACGGGATCCGTCCCCGGTCCTGCCGGTCGGGCACGCTGGTATACAGGAGCACGAGGTTGCCCTCGCCGTTTACTCCCACGGTTCCGGACCAGCAGCCGAACTCCCCCGAGGCGTGGTCGGGTATCAGGGCAAACGGCAGGTGTTCCCAATTCACCAGATCCCGGCTGCGGGCATGGCCCCAGAAATTCGTGCCGAACGGCTTGGTGATGTCCGTCAGCGGATTGGTCTGGTAGAAGATGTGATGCCAGCCCCGGTGAAAAATCGGACCGTTGGGGTCGTTCATGCGCTGGGCCGGCGCCCGGAAGTGGAAGGCCGGCCGGCTGGGATCCGCCTGGGCGCGGGGGATAGCCAGTTTCAGTGCGTCCTGGGCTTGGCGCAAGAGTTCTCTGCGATGCACGTGCGGTCTCCTGATGAGAATCCCATTCTGCGGTTCATGCGGAGCCGGAAAGAACCCACGCGTTGCCAGCTTCAGCTGGTTCCGGTAGCGATGCGGTAGCCGGTCGGTACGGGTTGCAGCAACAGGAAGATCGTATCCGATTCCCGCATGGCTGCGGTCCGGCCAAGAAGCCGACAGACAATGGTGTAAGGACAGCCTCCGGTTGCGGCCCGCGGCTCCATCATCGTCCAATGCACGCCTGTGCGTTTGGCGGCATCGACATCGTGTTGGCCACCCGGAGGTCGCTTGGCAATCTGCACTGCATGAACGGCCCCCTCGGTTGCCGGACCAATGGGGATTTGGCTGTAGTCTCCTCAACAATGTGGCCGGCCGTTGGCTACAATATCTAGTATCTCGGCCCGCTTCCGGCTTGTATTACGTTTCGCGGGTTTCGCTCTGTGCACAGGAATGCACTGGGCAGCAACTCCCCATGCAATCCTCTGGTTCCCAACCACCTGAAAGCGGTCCCAATCCCTCGGTGCGCACCATGTGGCGCCTGCTGCGCGCCCTGGGCCCCTACCGCGGTCAGGCTGCCGGAGCCCTGATTAGCCTGGTGCTCATGACGGCCACCGTCCTGGGTTCGCCTCAGGTCATACGCTGGGTGGTCGACAACCTGGCCGACGCCCTGCAGGGTGGGGCTGCCGGCATTGCCGGCTTCGACTGGCGGGTGGTCCGGGACGGCACCATCCTCCTGAGCGGCCTGGCGGTCGGGCGGGGCGTGTTCAACTTTCTGCAGAACTTCCTGGGCGAGAAGGCCAGCCAGAGCGTGGCCTTCGATTTGCGCAACCAAATCTACACCAAGGTTCACAATCTCAGTTTCAGTTACCACGACCGGGCGCAGACCGGCCAGTTGATGACCCGCGCCACCAATGATGTGGAGCTGGTCCGCCAGTTCATGGGGCAGGGGCTGTTCCTCATGATCACCTCCAGTCTGATGCTGGCGGGGACGTTCGCCGCGCTCATTTACATGAACTGGCGGCTGGCCATTGTCACCGGGGTTATCTTTCCCCTGAACATTCTGCTGCTGGTCGTCTTTGTCAGGGTTATCCGCCCCTATTTCGGCAACATTCAGGCGACGCTCGACAAGCTGAATGCCCGGTTGCAGGAGAACCTGTCGGGGATTCGGGTGGTCAAGGCCTTTGCCCGCGCCGACTTCGAGATCGATCGCTTCGCGGTGGAGAACGAAAACTATCGGCTCAACCTGTTGAAGTTCATCAACAGCGTGTCCAAGGTCTTTCCCGCCACCTTCCTGATGTCCAACATCCAGCTGACCCTCATTCTGGGATTCGGCGGCAACCTGGTCATGCGGGACGCGCTGTCGATTGGCGACCTGACCGCCTTCATCACCTATCTGATCTTCCTCACCATGCCCCTGATGACGATCGGCTTTCTGGCGGGCATGATGGTCAGGGCGCTGGTGAGCGCCGAACGCATATTCGAGGTCCTGGACACGCCGTCCGAATTAACCGACGCCCCGAATGCCCGCGTTCTGGGGTCGATTGCCGGCCGTGTGCAGTTCCATGATGTGTACTTCCGGTATGCCGGCCAGTCCACGGACGTGCTGAAGGGCGTGAGCCTTCTGGCGTCGCCCGGCCAGACCATTGCCATCATGGGCAAGACGGGTTCGGGCAAAAGCTCCATCATCAACCTGCTCCCGCGCTTCTACGACGTGTCGTCCGGATCGGTCACCATCGACGGCGAGGACGTGCGCGCCGTGACCCTGGCGTCGCTGCGGTCGCAGATCGGGATTGTCCTGCAGGAGGCGATCCTCTTTTCGGGCACCATTGCCAGCAACATTGCCTACGGCCGCCCCGAGGCGTCGCAGGCGGAAATCGAGCAGGCGGCCCGGGCCGCGGCCGCCCACGACTTCATCGCGGAACTGCCGGACGGCTATGAATCCCGCGTGGGCGAACGCGGCGTGGGCCTGAGCGGTGGCCAACGCCAGCGCGTTGCCATTGCCCGTGCCCTGTTGATGGATCCGCGAATCCTGATCCTGGACGACAGCACCAGCGCGGTCGATGCCGAAACCGAGGAGCGGATTCTGGAGGCCCTCAGGCTCCTGATGCAGGACCGAACCGCCTTTGTGATTGCCCAGCGCATTTCCACCGTGCGCGAGGCCGACCAGGTGCTGGTGCTGGAAGGGGGACGGATTGTCGACCGCGGCACGCACGAAGAGCTCGTGGCGAACAGCTCAATCTACGCGGACATCATTGCCTCCCAGTTCAACAGGGATGTCGCCCTGGAGCCGGTAGTGACCAAACGGCGGTCTCCGCTGGCGAAGGTCCTGGAGGAGCGCGTACCTTGAGCCGTGCCACCCGCAGCTTCGAACTGGCTGCTCAGGTCGATGGAACCGATTCCCGTTCGCTGCGGGCCACTGCCTGGCGCGTCATGCGCCTGGTGATCGGCTACCGGATGAATTCGGTGGTCGTCATGGCCACCATGGCCCTGGCCAGCGGCGCCATTGCCTTCGGCCCGTTCATGATCGGCTGGACCATCGACAACCGGATTCTGATTGAGGCACCGACAGTCCAGGGCCTGTACCTGCCGCTGGCCATTCTGCTGGTGAACTACGGGCTGCAATACCTGGGTTTCCGCTGGCAGTTCTACACGATGGGGCTGTTGACCGGGAAGCTGATGACGAAACTCAGGGCGGACATCTTCGCCCGCATCCAGAGTCTGTCGCTCGCCTACTTCGACAAGAACGACGCCGGCGACCTGATGAGCAAGCTGGTCAACGATGTCGACGTGCTGAACCAGTTCCTGAGCCAGGGACTGACCCAGTTGATCGGCGGGTTGGTGCGCATGCTGTTGTTGCTGGGGGCCATGTTGGCGCTCGACTGGCGCCTGGCATTAATCTCGCTGTGCGCGGTGCCCATGATCCTGCTGGTGTCCACGCGGCTGGCGGCCATGGCCCGGGTCGCCTACCGGAGAAGCCGACAGTCCCTGGGGGCCGTCTCCACGGAACTGGAAGAGGGCATTGCGGGGGTCAAGGTGGCCCAGGCCTTCAACCGGGTCGAGGCCAACCAGCGCCACTTCGACAGGTTGAACCGGGACAATCTGGAAGCGAACGTTGGAGCCGTCAGCATTTCCGCGGCCTTTGCCCCGGCCATCGAGTCCCTGAATGCCCTGACCACCGCGGCCGTGATTGGTCTGGGTGGTTGGCTGGTGCTGGAGGGTCACGTAACCCTGGGTGTCTTGATTTCCTTCCTGGAGTACATCCGCCGCTTCTTCTTTCCCCTCCAGGAGATTTCCCAGCAGTGGAACGTTCTGCAGGGTGCCCTGGCCGGTGCCGAACGGACGTTCGAGCTGCTGGATCAGCAGCCGGACCTGGAGGATACGCCCGATGCCATCGAGCTCCCGGCCGTCGAGGGCGACGTGGAATTCGACAACGTTACCTTCGGATACGATCCGGACGAGCCTGTGCTCCGGGACGTGAGTTTCCGGGTGGGCGCCGGCCAGACGTGCGCGGTGGTGGGGCCCACCGGGGCCGGCAAGACCTCCCTGATCAATCTCCTGGCGCGCTTCTACGATGTGCAGTCCGGGTCCGTGCGCGTCGACGGCATCGATGTGCGCGATGTGACCCAGGACAGCCTGCGCCGGCAGATCGGGGTGGTCCTGCAGGAGAACTTCATGTTCTCCGACACGGTGCAGGAGAACATTCGCTACGGCCGGCTCGCAGCCACGGATGCCGAGGTGGCGCAGGCGGCCCAACTGGTCGAGGCGGAGCCCTTCATCTTCGAACTCGAGGACGGCTATCTCACCGAGCTTGGGGAGCGCGGCGGTACGCTGTCGCAGGGGCAGCGGCAGCTGCTCAGCTTTGCCCGGGCTCTCGTCGCGGATCCCCGGATCCTGGTGTTGGACGAAGCTACGGCCAGTGTGGATACGCGCACCGAGGTCGTGATCCAAAACGTCATGCAGCGCATGCTGCGCAACCGGACCAGCATCGTGATCGCACATCGCCTGAGCACCATCCGCAATGCGGACATGGTGCTCGTGATGGACCACGGCCGGATCGTGGAGCGGGGCACGCACGACGAACTGATGGCGCTGGGCGGCCTCTATGCCGACCTGCACACCCGCCAGTTTTCGGACGTCATTTCACCCAACGGGGTTCCGCCGGCGGAACCTGCAACCGCGGCATGAAGAGCTGCAAGGGGTTGGCCGTGGGCAAGCAGCCACCGGTGTCCGGCGCTGTCGCGTCGGGCGATGTCAGGGACATGTTCGACTGGTACCAGGCGCAGTCCTTCGCCACCTGGGGCGTGATTGAAACCAATCATCCGATCGTCTATCCCACCCTGGGCCTGACCAACGAGGCCGGCGAACTGGCCGGCAAGGTCAAGAAGATATTCAGGGATCGCGATGGGCGGATTACCGAGGCGGATCGGGAGGCACTCAAGGGCGAGCTGGGTGATGTCCTGTGGTACCTGACCCAGATTTGCACACAGCTGGACCTGAGCCTGGCGGAGGTGGCCCAGGCCAACATTGCCAAGCTGTCGTCCCGTCGGGAGCGGGGCAAAATTGGCGGGGACGGCGACGATCGCTAGGCGCCGCCGAGAACATCCAAACAGCCACACAGGACAGGAGGTTTCCATGGACTTGACAGGGCGCGCGGTGGTCGCCACCGGACAGGCCTTTTCGGTGGAGCAGGGCCGGGTGCCCGACCCCGCGGCCGGCGAACTGCTGCTGCAACAGGAACTTGGTGGAATCTGCGGCACCGATCTCCACAACTGGCAAAACGGTCTGCCCGAACCCACGCTCTTGGGGCACGAGGCCGTGGGCACGGTGGCGGCGCTGGGCTCCGGTCGCAGCCGCGACTACCTTGGCAACCCCCTGCGGGAGGGCGATCGGGTGGTGTACCACCCGCGCAACGCCCTGGGCAAGCCGTTCGGCTATCGCGGTCTGGAGTCGCCGTTCTCGGGCGGGTTTGCGGAGTACATCCATCTGGACGATCCGGATGCCTGCGTGATCCGGACCGCAACGGACCCGCGGACGGCCGTGCTGGCGGAGCCGTTTGCCATTGGCACCCACGCCGTGATGCGGGCCGAGGTCCAGTTGGGCGACACGGTGCTGGTGCAGGGCTCTGGCGCAATCGGTCTGATGGTCATGATCTGTGCCCGTCTGAGCGGCGCGGCCAGGGTCATCGTGATCGGGGGACCGCCCGGCCGTCTGGCCCTGGCCAGACGTCTGGGAGCCCACGAAACCATCGACATTGCGGTCCATTCCGAGCAGGAGGCCCGTCATGCACTGGTGATGGACCTGACCCGGGGCGAAGGCGCCGACGTCGTGTTCGAGTGTGCCGGGTTCCTGCCGGCCGTGCCGGAAGGCTTCGGGTATGTAAAGCAGGATGGCAAGTTCATCGAGTGCGGGCATTTTGTCGACATCGGCGAAGTTCCCATCAATCCGGCCCGCCACATCCTGATCCCCAACATTCGGGTGGAGGGGATTTGGGGCAGCCGCTTCCCCCACTTCGTGCGCGGGCATGCCCTGCTTGAGCAGTCGGATCTGCCCATCGGCGAGATGGTGAGCCATGTGTTGCCGTTGGAAAGGGTGCAGGCCGGTTTCGACGCCTTGAACGGGACGTATTCCTTGGACGGCGAGGATGTGATCAAAATCGCCCTGGCCCGTGAGCCGGCGATGTTCGATTGAATATGCTTCGGACCCCGGCAACACAGGTTGCCGGGATCGGGTTTCGCTGCGGAGTTCTGGACATCCCGGTGAGTGCGGCCCGTTTCCGCGAGCCATCTGGCGTTGGTCCCAAGGGCACAGTTTCAATCTCGTTGATACGAATATTCACCCGCCGTGGACGGGCCGGTTCCCTGTTCCACCGCGCCCGACACCGACCACTCGGCACGGCATGCCGTCGCGGTCCGGGGCCTCGGGCCAAACTCAACGAAACTGCAACAGGGCCCGACAAGCGAGGGGCCATCTGCAACGGGGTCCGGCTCTGTCGCCGAGGGCATGTTGCCGTCCCACAACGTCTGTTGGGATTCGGCGGCCGCCCCCGACAGCGCATGGGCGCATGAACAGCGTGCAGGCAACCAATGCCTTCAGGACCCGCGTCGGCGCAGATTGGCTTCCAGTTCCCGGATTCGTTCCACCGCCAATCGGGCTTGTCGCTCCGCCTCCAGTCGGGCCTGCCGTTCCGCTTCCGCACGGTGCTCCGCTGTCTCCGCGCGGTGCTCCGCCTCCCGCCGGCCCTGCCGTTCCGCTTCCGCGCGGTGCTCCGCTGTCTCCGCGCGGTGTTCCGCCTCCCGCCGGCCCTGCTGTTCCGCCTCGGCGATGTGCCGCATCTCGGCCAGCGACATGATGGCCGTGTCCGTTTCGGGGTCGTACCAGAGCAGCTGTCCCTGCTCCCAGCGCAGGTTCAGGCCCAGCACCTCGCTGTAACCCTCCAGACTGCCGTCGGACAGCTCCAGGATCGCGATCGGCTCGTAGCGGTCCCCCGCCAGCCGGTCGCCGGCCAGCCGCGTGCCGTGGCTGGCTCCGGTCTCGTCGAAGCGCCAGTACTCCGGGATGCCCAGGGCGGCATAGTCGCCCGGCTTGTCCTCGACATCGATGCGGCCGGTGGAGGGCGAACCGACCTCGAGCACGAAGTCGGGTGGCTTGCCCTGCTCGGAGATCACGTAGGCGTTGTGCCGGGCACAGGCTTCCGGATCGGCATCGAAGGCAATCAGCAGGTCGGGGGCGCGCAGCCCCTTGATCTGCGAGAGGGGGCCGGGCGAGACGTACACCTCCCCGTCGATCACGGTGGTGGCGGGGTCGCCGAAGTGCTGGTCCAGATCATGGGCGCGTCCGGTGCGGGCGAGGTGGCGAAAGCTGTTCATTTCGTCGGGGTGCCGGAGCGGGTCGGGGAAGGGTGCCAGGAGGCCGGTGCCGACCCCGGCCGGGCCGAGGGCAGTGGTGTTCATGTCATGCTTGGGTGACGGGGAAACCGGAGTGGATTATAACGTCCGGGTGGCACGGTTTTACTCTCGTTGATACGGACATTCATCCACTGTGGACGGGGCGGCTCCCGGTGTTCCACCGTGTCCGCACCGACCGGTTTCAGTGCCACACGGCACGGCATGTCCGTCGCTGTCTGTGGCCTCGGACCAAAATCAACGAAACTGAAACAGTGCCCCCACGGCGTGGTCCATGTGACAGGGTACGCCCGTTGGCGGATAATGGAGTGCAGGGGGCGGACGCGGGTTGTGGCCCGACCAACCTGCAAGCCTAGGCCCAACGGCCCACCCTGTTGTTCCAATCCGCATCACTAAGGAGCATTCTCCCATGAAGAGCGGCCGCCTCATCGTAGCCAAGGGCCAGGAGTTCGCCATCAGGGAGTACGACGTCCCTGCGCCGGCGGCGGACGCCGTGGTGATCAAGCAGGAGTTGGCCGGCATCTGCGGCACCGACTTGCACATGTGGCAGAACGGTTTTGGAGACGAGATGGTGCTGGGTCACGAGAACGTCGGCATCGTTACCGACCTCGGCAAGGATGTGGCCACCGACTGGAACGGCGTTCCGGTCAAGGAGGGCGACCGTATTATTTTCAAGCCGGGTACCAGTTCAGGCGCCTACGGCTTCTACACCCAGCCGGACGCCGCGCCCCACTTCTACGGCGGGTTTGCGGACTACGTGTATCTGGACAAGCCGGATACCTGTTTCATCAAGACCGATCTGCCGCCCGAGGTGGCCGTGTTGACCGAACCGTTTACGGTCGGTGTGCATGCCATCATGCGCGGCAACATTCAGTTCGGGGACACAGTGGTGGTGCAGGGCTCCGGGGCCATCGGACTGGTCACCACCATCTGTGCCAAGGTGTCCGGTGCCGGCAAAATCATCGTGGTCGGAGGTCCGGCCGCGCGGTTGGATCTGGCTCGCAAGTTCGGCGCCGATGTCACGATTGACATTGAAGAAGTGACCTCCGGCGAGGAGCGCACGGAATTGGTGCTGGACGCCACACCGGGGCGGCGGGGTGCGGACAGGGTGTTTGAATGTGCCGGCTTCCTGCCGGCCACGCCGGAAGGCCTGGGATACCTGCGGCACAGCGGCACCTTCATCGAGGTGGGCCATTTTGTCGACATGGGCACGCTGGAGTTCAACATCAACCGCTCGCTCATGGTCCGCAACTGCCGGGTCGAGGCGATTTGGGGCAGTGGCGAGGACCACTTCGTGCGCGCCATGCCGATCCTGGAGAAGCTGGAGTTCCCGTATGCCGACATGGTGAGCCATGTCCTGCCGCTGGAACAGGTCCGGGACGGCTTCCAGGCCCTGAACGGCGACTATCGTCTCGGAGACGACACGGTGGTCAAGATTGTCCTCAGTCCCGATCTCTAGCCCCGGGAGCGCAGACATGACGAATTCAGCTCCCAACATTCTCTGGATATGTTCGGATCAACAGAGGTTCGACACCATCGGTGCCTTGGGCAACCCCCATGTGCATACGCCGAACCTGGACAGGTTGTGCGCCGAGGGCACGGCCTTTGATCTGGCCTTTTGCCAAAGCCCCATCTGTACGCCCAGCCGTTCCAGCTTCCTGACCGGGCTCTACCCGAGCACGGTCCATGGCTGTCGCAACGGCAACGACCTGTGGGCGGAGGCCGCAGAGCTGGTGACGGTCACACTGCGGGACGGAGTCGGTTACGACTGCGGCCTGTCGGGCAAGTTGCATCTGGCCGGTGCCAGCCAACGAACGGAGCCGCGGCCCCGGGACGATGGTTACCGGATGTTCGAGTGGAGCCACTCGCCCCGCGACGAATGGGGCGAGGATCACGCCTACCGGCGCTGGGTCCGCGAAAAGGGTGCCGACCTGGGTGAACTGCATGCGGCGGCGGAACCAATCCCGGCCGAGTACCACCAGACCACGTTCTGCACGGATCGGGCGCTGGAGTTCATGGCCGAGGAGCGGGACGGCCCGTGGTTGATGTCGGTCAACATGTTCGATCCCCATCCTCCGTTTGATCCGCCGGCCGACTACCGGGCGCGGTTCGACAAGGATCGGTTGCCTGGCCCCTGGTTCAGGGATTCGGATCTGGAGGCCCAGGCCAGGCTGGCCGGTGTCGATTTCCAAACTTCGCCGCAACATCCGGATGAGTTCGACGGCCAGGAGATCCATGCGGCCTACTACGCCATGATCGAACTGGTGGATGAGAACGTGGGGCGCATGCTGGACTGGCTTGATGAACGCGGTGAGCGGGAAAACACGCTCGTTATCTTCACGTCGGACCACGGGGAGGCACTCGGGGATCACGGCCTGGTCTTGAAGGGATGCCGCTTCTACGAAGGCCTGGTCAGAGTGCCGTTGATCATCTCCATGCCGGGGACCGTACAGGCCGGCCGCGTCAGCGACGCCCTGGTGGAGCTCCTGGACCTGACGCCAACGCTGCTGGAGGTGGCGGGGCTGGAAATCCCCCAGCGGATGCAGGGCCGCTCCCTCATGCCCATTCTGACCGGACAGGCCGATGATCGGGCACACCGGGAATTCGTGCGGGCCGAGTACTACAGCGCCTTGAATTCCGACGTGCCGGGCCGCGAGGAGTTCACCGGCATGTACGCCACCATGCTGCGCACCCGAACCCACAAGATCGTGAACTATCACGGTCTTGACGTGGGGGAACTGTTCGATCTTGAGACCGACCCGCGGGAACACAACAACCTGTGGGACGATCCGGGCAGTGCCGACCTGCGGTTCCGTCTCATGCAGCGGAACTTTGATGCCCTGGCCCGCGCTGTGGATCCGGGTACCCGGCAGATCCTCTACTACTGACCTGCGCCCGGGCGGATGCGGAGCTGCATGCACTGCATCTGGTCGGCCCAATCCGTCGCCTGTGGTTCGAATGATGCCGGGGTCTTGGTGTCCGGTCGTGGTGGTCGGACCGGGCTTCCCGTATCCGGAATCGTTCACGGGCCTATAGGCTGCGATCAATGAATCCAGGCAACCTCGGCGAAGTCTTCCGGGTGTTCCTGCGACTGGGGCTGACCTCCTTCGGCGGCCCCGTTGCCCACTTGGGCTACTTCCACGAAGCATTTGTACAAAGGCGAAAGTGGCTCACCGCGCGCGATTACGGGAACCTGGTGGCCATCTGCCAGTTTTTGCCTGGGCCGGCCTCCAGCCAGGTCTGCATTGGCATTGGCCTGGCCCGTGCCGGGATGGCCGGAGCGTTTCTCGCCTGGATCGCGTTCCTGTTGCCTTCCGTTCTGGTTATGGTGGCCTTCGGTTACGGGGTGACGGTGTGGCGCGACAGCATTCCCCCGGGATTGTTGACCGCACTCAAGACGGTGGCCGTGGCGGTAGTGGTCCAGGCGGTCTGGCGCATGGCAAACCAGTTCTGTCCCGATCGCGTCCGCGTGTCCATGGCGGCGGTGGGCGCGGCCGGCTCCCTGTTGATTCCCTCGCCCTTGGCACCCCTGGTGATGATGGGCCTGGCCGCCGTGGCCGGTCAGTGGCTCGCACTCGACGACAAGGAACCGCCGTCCGCAACCCAGGAATTCGGTGTTGGACGCGGCCTTTCGGTGTTCTGCCTGGCCCTGCTCGCGGTGCTGTTGGCGGCACCGGCCCTGCTGTCGGGGATGGCCTCCGCGCTGGCGGACCACCAGTTGGTGAAGGTGTTCCTGAGCTTCTTCAGTTCCGGTTCCCTGGTATTTGGCGGAGGGCATGTGGTTCTGCCGTTGCTGCAGGCCACGGTGGTGTCCCCGGGCTGGGTGACGTCGAACGAGTTCCTAGCCGGCTACGGCGCGGCACAGGCCGTGCCGGGACCCTTGTTCAGTCTGTCCGCCTATCTGGGAACGGTGCTGGAGCCGCATCCCAACGGCTGGCAGGGGGCATTGTTCTGCCTGGCGGCGATCTACCTGCCGTCGTTTCTGCTGCTGTTTGGCGTGTTGCCGTTCTGGTCAGCCGTCCAGCGGCATCGGCCTGTTCAGAAGGCACAGATGGGTATCAATGCCGCGGTCGTTGGGGTGTTGCTGGCGGCTCTGTACCAGCCGATTTGGGTGTCGGCGGTGACGGATGCCCGTACCTTTCTGATGGCTCTGGCTGCGTTTACCGGACTTGTGTTCTGGCGCGTGCCGTCCTGGCTGCTGGTGATCGTTGCGGCGATTGTGGGTTGGCTATGGCTGACGTAGCCTCGAACCGGACAACCGAACCTGCCACATCGGTTGGTCGGTTCCGTCCCATCCAGTAAAGCATCGGCCGCAGGCGGTTGACGCAATCATTCCCGGAGTTGTCCGAGATCAGGCGGAGTCAAGTGTCTTGGCTACCGGACTTTTTTCGTCCAGTGCCGCAATGTCCGTCAGGGCTACCGGCGGCCGACCAGGGAACTGCGCAACCAGGCTCAGCTTGCCGCCCATTGCCTCCACGTAACCGCTAAGCGTCGAAAGCAGCAGATCGCTGCGCTGTTCGAGTTGGGACACCGCCTGGTTGATCCCCAACTTTCCGGCAACGCTCACCCGGGTTTGGCCAAGAGCCTTTCTCAGGTCTCGCAGCGACATTTCTTTGGCAATCAGTGCTTGGGCTTGAGCCTCTACCTTCTGTCGCCGCGCCGTTGGCAGCGTGTCTATCGCTTCCTTTAGGGTTGTCATTGTTGTTTCCTTATCTTTGCAATTGGCTCAGACACCCATCGAAGCACTCGTCCGCCTTCCTGATCAGCCATATTGTGTCGTGTGCCGTTGGCACCCTATGTCTGCATGTCCCCGGGATGGATGATTTCGGGAGCCCAGACAGCCAGTCGCCGGACCATGATTTCGACGGCCTCCGGGCTGGAGTCCACCAGGATGGCGTGGCGTCCGTTGTCCATGGCGGCCTCGCCGGTGGTACCCGACCCGGCGAAGAAATCCAATACGGTGTCGCCCGGATTGGAGTGCACCCGGACGATCCGGTTGAGCAGAGCCAGCGGTTTCTGGCTGGGGTAGCCGGTCTTCTCCCGGCTGTTGGGACTGACGATGGTCTGCCACCAGCAGTCGGTCGGGGTCTTGCCCCGGCGCGCCTTGTCCGGGCCCACCAGACCCGGAGCCATGTAGGGGATGCGGTCGATGTCGTCGAACCGATAGGTGTAGCGGTCGGCATCCCGCACATACCAGAGGATGTTGTCGTGTTTGGGGGACCAGCGTTTCCGGGACCGGCCACCGTAGTCGTAGGCCCAGATGATTTCGTTCATGAAGTTGTCCCGTCCAAACACCGAGTCGATCAGGACCTTGCAGTAGTGGACCTCCCGGTAGTCGATGTGGAAGAAGAAGGAGCCGTGGGGCCTGAGCAGGCGCAGGGCCTGTTCCACCCTGGGGCCGATGAAGTCCAGATAGTCCGGGAACGAGTCGGCATATGAAAGGCGGCCCACCTCCGTGGTGCGGTACCGGTGACCCTGAAACCCGGTCCGGTCGCCGTGTTCTTCGTCGCGGACCGTCTGTAGCGTGGTTCGGGTTTGCTTGCGGCCGGTGTTGAAGGGTGGATCGATGTAGATCAGATCGACGGATGCCGAAGGCATGGCCTCCAGGATGGGCAGGTTGTCGCCAACGTGGATTTGCAGATTCATGGTGTATGCGGACATTGGTGGCGTTGTAGGTAGCGGAGCCGGTAAATGCTACAGAGATCGGGTTCGGACTGCCGCCCGCGGACTCCAGCGGAGGGCACAGTGCACGATGGGAACCGGATGCACGTCTGGACTGCCACAGTAGCAGTCCAGAGCGTGCCATGCCTATAGACTTCTTTGAGGAAGCACTGGCCCAACTTACGACATCGCCCTGGAGTGCACAACGGACAACTTGGTCGAACTGCTGGGAGTACGCGGACGAGGCCCTGCCGGAGGGCGGAGGAACCTTCCGGATCCTGGGATAACGTTGATGCAGTCCACTACGAGGGGGCCTTCTTTGGTCGTCCTGGCAACACCATGGCAGGGACCCCCGTCGCGGCCCGCGATCGGACACATCCGAGGACTGCACGAGCAGGGGCTGTCCGAGCCCAGCGAAAATGCACTCCAATCTGCATTAAACAGCTGTTTTGCGCATTTTGCTGTGCCATTGCACTTGGATCTGTTTGAATCGGCCTTAATGCACCTTCTTCTGCCTGGAGGAGCGCCGTTGCCGTGCTTGACCTCCCCATCGGCTACCAGTTCGTTATAGATGCCTGCGATTTGCTACTGCCGCCCTTGGCGCGTCCGGGGCGGACAGGAGCCGTGCGCGCCGTGGCAAGCGAATACCCCGACGCGTACCGCACACCGGTTCTATACCCGCACACACTGTGGCCGGGCGACGACATCCTGGACCACTTGCGTTTTGCCTTGCGACACGAGGGGGTACAGCCCGGCGTGCTGCAAGCCTTGGCGGGCAGGGCGGACATCCCCCGTCTCCTGGTTGACGACGCCCAGGATGGCGTTCGCCCCCACCATCGCCGACTGGCCTTTCTGCACACGTTCGTGACGGGTGAGAGTGTTCCGCTGCCGCCGCACACGGAGCAGCGGTATGTGGATGTAGCCAACCCCCGTTTGCAGTTCACGCTGGCAGGCGGGGATTTGAACCGGCAGTACCGTGTCCGACACAACCTCCCTCCTGGGGACTCCTCTGTTCTGCCCGCCAGTCTTCAAGCATCCGGCACTGCTCCACGCGGTGGAACACGATACCGTGGTGGGATATGACGCTTGGCAGGACTGCCCACCCGACCTCCAGGAGCGAGTGGAACTGCATCTGTATCAACAGGAAACCCGCGCCTCGTGGGAAATTGAGGCCGAGACACCTTCGGTCCGCAGACTGCAAGCCTTCGTGGGGTTGCTCCGCAGGGCCCGTCACAATGACTTCCTGTCGGTACCCGGCCTCGCCGAACTGCATGCCTGCATTCTGGGGAAACCTCGAACGGACACCTACCCTTGGCGCACGGAGCAGGTCTGGGTGGGGCATGTCGATCGGCACTGGAACGAGGTCGTGAGTTTGCTGGGTGCGCCCCCGGATGCCCTGCCCGACTTGATGTCGGGCCTGATTGCCTGCCACCAACGCGTGTCGGCGGAAGGCTCGTTGCCTCCCGTGATACACGCGGCTTGCATTGGTTTCCCGATGGTGTACATCCATCCCTTCATGGACGGCAACGGAAGGGCACACCGCTTTCTTTTCCACAACGTGTTGGCGCAACGAGAGTACGCCCCGCCCGGCATCCTGTTTCCCTTGTCGGCGTGTTTGCTCAACCACCGCCGGGACTACATCGGTTGCATGACCGACACCTGCCAGGGCATTCTGGGCATGGCCGACTTGCAGCGGTTGCCCGACGGGCGGCTGAAGGTGCGGAACGACATCAAGGCCGGCTTCCAATTCCAGGATCTCACCCTGGAGGCCCTTTCCCTTTGTCGCTTCGTGGAAGCTTCCGTGAGGGAGGAGTTGGAGCCCAACATCGAATTCCTCAGGCACTTTGACGAGGCCCTCCACGGTCTCGAAGTGCTGGTGGAGTGGCCCTGTCCCCGACTGGCACTCTTCATCAAGCTGTGTGTAGGCACTGTTTCAATCTCGTTGATATTGGTTGCGGGCCTGGCAAGAGACGAGGGGCCCTACACTTGGTTTCGTCTGACCAAAACCAACAGGCCCCTTCGTCATGGACTTCATCCTAACGCCCGTCGACCCCGAACGCCAACGGGCCCTGCCCGACATCCCGGCCGCCTGCCCCCACTGCGGAGCCTGCGCCTGGCGCCGCAACGGCACCTATCCCCGCGACCTGGTGGTCCTGGGACGGCTGCAGGTGCAGCGCTGGCAGTGCAAGGCCTGTCTGGGCAGCGCTTCGCCCCTGCCGCCGGGCGTGACCGCCCTCCAGCGGCCGCAGTCCTTCCGGGAACTGGTGACCGACCTGTACGTGTACAGTGTCAGCTTCCGGGGGTTGTCCCGCATCCTGGCCCTGCTGGGCTGCGGGGTGGGCGCGGCCACCCTGTGGCGGGACGTGCAGGCGGTGGCCCCCGACCGCAGGCCCGACCCGCAGGCGGACCTGCCGGCCTGGCTGGAAGTGGACGAAACCTGGCTGTCGATCGGGGGCGTCCAGTGCCCCGTGGCCGTGGTTCTGGGCCCCAAGGGCGAGCGGCTGGACCTGCGCCTGAGCGGACCCGGCTTCGACTGGGGCGACTGGTTCACGGATCTGGCCCGGCGCGGGGCGCGGGTCCTGACGACCGACGACGCCCCCGTCTACGGGCCGGCCCTGGAGGTTGCGGGCCTGGACCGGCAGCAATGTGCCGTACACATGCAGCGCACTGTGGGTCGGCACATCCGGGACCTCGACGAGGACACCCTGACCCACCTGGACCGGGTCCTGCTGCCGATCCTGCAACGGCTGGCGCGGGAACGACCGCCGGAGGCCGGGCCGGTGCTCCTGGCCCTGTGGCAGTCGGTGGCCCAGGGACGGGTGCGCCTAGACCCGGAGGTGCGCAAGCTGTTGTGGCATCTCGTGTCCCGCTGGAACGATCTGGTGCGCAGCCAGCACCACCCCAAGGTCTCCGCCACCACCAACCGGCTGGAGGGCTGGTTTGGCCGCCTCAAGCCCCGGGCCCGCCTCACGCGGGGGCTGAAGACCGAGGCCGGCGCGCTCAACTTCGTGGGCCTGATGGCCCGCAGCATGGCCTGAAGCGGCTCCCGCCCCCCCGCGTCCAACCAGGAGGCGCCACAGGACCGCCCGCAACCAATATCAACGAGATTGAAACAGTGCC
>CAZMKQ010000024.1:0-36422 GCA_964566955.1 uncultured Caldilineaceae bacterium
TGCACATCGGCCGGCCCTACACCTATGTGACGGTGGCCATCGATCCGCTGAGGGGGCGACTGTGGCGGGCGTGGCAGGCGAACATGAAGGGTGAGGTGAGGGCCCGCACCGGGGGGCCTGGGCCGAGGAGCCGGGTATTGACGACTGGGACTGGATCCGGGAAACCCTGATCCACCTGCCCGAGGATACACAAGTTGGGTAAACAAATGGGATTGGTATCAGACCATGTCAGGGACTTGACTTTCAACACAGTATCTGTGTTCGGTGTCAAGACGTTGAAGGTTCAGATGGCCACCCCTCCCGTGGCAACCAAGTGTCCCTCGGCGGGACATCGCATTCAGCCGCGCCGGAACCATACTGCCCAGCGCATACGGACGGTTCACTCCCTGCATATCCAAGGCTTTATTCAGCCAAGGCACCGCCAGCACCCTGGCCTGTAGCTGCGGCACCGTCATCAACGTGCCGAACCGCGCTGACGGCGATCTGCAATCCTTGCTGCATCACGCCACGGAGCAGGGCGACGACGGGTATCCTGGATGCAGATGCAGGACTGGCGGCTGAAAACAGACTCCCACACATAGGTGGTCCGGTTTCAGCACCCATCAAAGGTTACAAGAATGACCCGGGTGATCGATTTCAGATGTACCTTGACCTACAGCACTTCCTGAATCCGGAAGAATATCCCATGACGAACAGAAGAACCGTGACGGTAAACTCCGAAACCAGCGGCATCGCTCTCATGGCGGTGGGATCACCAATGGAACTGGGCGTGGAGCTTGACCGCGAACATTACGACGGCCAGCCGCAGCTGTATGCCGTCCAGACGGACGATGCCATTTGCCATCCCCTTGACCTCAGTGGTGAACTGAGCCAAGCCTGGGAGATATTGCAAGCTCTCGAACACGCAATGAAACAACACCGGCTGATGGACGGAGACAGCGAGTTCACCAACCTGCAACGACAAGCCTACGAAACGGTGCGCAGCTCACAACACATGCTGGCCTGTCTCTATGATCAACAGTTCGAACTTTGGGATAACTAGGAGCACCCTCCCAGGACTTCCACCAAGTGCCAGGCCACCGGGAGGGCGTGCCGGAGATGAACCACGCTGACCACCAGCGCCACCCACTCGTCCCGGCGGGTGCGTGGGGTTGAGCCCCAGGATCAGGAACTCCGTCGCGGGATGTCCCTGCCACTGCTTCCCGTACCCAGCACGGCAGCTCCGGGAAGCAGGCCGTCACTTCCACCTCCTGCACCGGTCCTCAGAGGAGGATCCGGTCGGCATCGTCGCAGGCCCGCCCCCGCAGTTCCTGGCGTGCCATCTCGAAGCATCCTTGCGCTTCCAGGACTGCTGCCGCCGAATCTTGGCAGAGCCGTTGTGTGCCAGGAGAGGACCTTTCAGCCACAGGGCCAGACCCCGCCGCAGACAGCCTTGGACCGAGGACAGGTGTCGCTTGAGCTTATGGCACAGGGGATACTTTGCAGGGGTGCGACGTATGACCACGGACCGGGAACTGGGTGGCGGTCACGGTGACCTTGGACAGCACATGGTACGCACGGGTGCGCGTCCGCTCCAGACAGAGCGCAGACCCCGGTATTGGCCCATGTCCCGGTTCAGCGGCGCCACACCGACCGGCGCGGCGATCTCGTGTCCGTTGCGACATCCCAAATCCGACAGCTCGGAGGAGAGCATGGTCGCCATGACCGATTCACGCCAGGCGGACTGCGCAGCAACTCGATATGGGATCGCCAGGCCGGGTCTCTCTGCAATCGGTCTTGGAGTTCCCGGTTCAAGGCCTCCAGTTCGTCCCTGCAGCCAGTCCCGAGTGCGTCACGAGGCAGTCATGCTGACGTAGCGGGTTTCATTGCTCTGCATTGCCCATCACAGGAACATACAGGGCGTGTTCCTCGATGTAATCATGCACCGCCGGCGGAACCAGGTACCGAATGGGCGCCCCGGCATCGATGCGGGCCCGGATGTTGGTGCCGGACAGGTCGACTCCGGGCATCTCCACCAGATGGATGCGGTTTCGGATGCCTGGGAACCTTGCTTCCACCGCAATCCAGATTTCCTCCACGCCCGGGCGATTCAGAACCACCAGTTCGCAGTTGTGGACAAGCCAGTCCGGCTTGTGCCACGTGTGCAGGTCGCGCAGGCTGTCCATGCCCATGAGGAAGAAGAGGTCGGCGCGTCCGGCCAGTTGTTCCTGGAGCATCGCCATCAGGTCCGCGGAGTAGTTGGGCGCGGCATCATCGGCGTTGAGCAGCGAGACGCTAATGGCGGGATTGCCGGCCACGGCCAGCTCGACCATGGCCAGGCGATCGGCAAACGGCGTCTGCACCTGACCAGGCTTGTGGGGCGGGTTGTTGGCTGGCACAAACCAGGTCTGGTCCAAGGCGAGTCGCACGGCCGCTTCCTGTGCCAACAGCAGGTGGCCCACATGGACCGGATCAAACGTGCCGCCGAATACTCCAAGGCGGAGCGTTGCATTCCCGGCCGTCGCACACCGGTCCGGTGTGTGGCGGACGCCGACCGTCCTCATGGTGCAGTGGATGCCGTGCCAAAGAGTGTCTTGGGCAGCAGGGGCATCAGAAGGCATTGTCGAACCCCCAAACGAGCTCGGATTCGGCAATTCTCACGGTGTCGCCTTCCTCAATGCCCTGGGCACGCAAGGTTTCGGAAACCCCCCAGGTGTCCAGGATGTTCTGGAAGCGCAGGGCGGACTCCGGCAGGTCCCAATTGGTCATGCGCGTAATTCGCTCCAGGCCGGCACCGGCGACCTGCCAGCGGTTGGGATCCAGACGCGTTACAGTGAAGGTCCGGTCGTCCTCGGGCACGGCAATCTCCGGCAGGTCGGGTTGGGTGCTTGCCTCCACTGCGGGAATTGCCTCGAGTTGGCGGTCCAG
This sequence comes from uncultured Caldilineaceae bacterium, assembly GCA_964566955.1. Classification (GTDB taxonomy): domain Bacteria; phylum Chloroflexota; class Anaerolineae; order Caldilineales; family Caldilineaceae; genus Bin34. The sequence continues at coordinate 2,908 of CAZMKQ010000024.1, forward strand.
GGCCCAAAGCAGGTCTTGCACATTCTCGCCGGTGACGGCCGAGATGGACCAGAAAGGTAACCCGCGCTTTTCCATGGACGTTCTCAGTGCGGCTTCGGCGGCGCGGGCCTGTGGCAGGTCCCGCTTGTTCAGGACCACCACCCTCGGTTTGGCGGCGAGCGCTTCGCTGTAGCTGGCCAACTCCGCCTCGATCATCGCCATTTCCCCGTCCGGATCGTCCGACGATCCGTCCAGCAGGTGCACCAGCAGGCGCGTCCGTTCCACGTGGCGGAGAAATTCGATGCCCAGCCCCGTGCCCTGGTGGGCCCCTTCGACCAGGCCGGGGATGTCCACGAAAATCCGTTGCCGGTGGTCCAGTTCCACCACGCCCAGGTTCGGCACGAGGGTTGTGAAGGGATAGTCGGCGATCTCCGGACGGGCGGCGCTGATGCGGCTGATCAGCGTGGACTTGCCGGCGTTGGGCACTCCGATGATGCCGACCTCCGCCACCAGTTTCAATTCCAGCTCGAGCCAGCGCTCCTGTCCCGGTTCGCCCTTCTCCGCCAGGCGCGGTGCCTGGTGGCGGGCCGAACGGAAGGAGGCGTTGCCCCGGCCGCCGCGCCCGCCCCTGACCAGCAGGGCCCGTTGCCCCTCATCGGTCAGGTCTGCCATCAGGTTGCCGTCCTCGGCATCGCGCACGAGGGTGCCGGTGGGTACCCGCATCTCCAAGTCCGCGCCGTACGCTCCCTGCTTGGCTGTGTTGCCTCCGCGTCCGCCCTTGCCGGCCCGGTAATGCACCTTGCGGCGCAGTCCGTGGAGGGTGTTCATGGATTCGTCTGCCAGGGCGACAACGTGTCCGCCCCGGCCGCCGTTGCCGCCGGAAGGTCCGCCGCGCGGAGCGTGTTTCTGTCGTAGGAAGGCCACGATGCCGTCGCCGCCTTGACCACCCTGGACCCAAATTCGCGCTCTGTCGAAGAACATGATTGTCGCAATGTGTTCCGTAGTGGCTGTCGGGAGGCTGGTGGGAGACGGCGCACCCGATACAGGTGTGGCGCATCCATGCCGAATCTACAGTGTATGTATAATCCCGCGTTTCCGACCCTTGCGACAATGTTGGTACCCATTGGGGGCCCGGATTGGGCCTATTTCGTTCACTAGCTTTGCAATTGGCAATGAACACACCGGCGGGCGTTTTGGTCCGGAGACCGGTTCACTTGGTCTCGTTGGCTGTGCTCGCGTTGGGGTTGACGGCCGTGGTGGCGCTCGAGATCCCGGGGGTCACGCGTTTCAAGGTGGAAACGGGCGGTACGCTCCCGGTCCGGATTGTTGCACCCTTCGATCTGGTCGTAGGCAACGGATCTCCCCCCGACGGCGTGTGGGCTGGCGAACCGGATCTCCGAATCTTTTTGGATGCCGTTTCGGTCCACAGGCAGTCCGGCAGCCAATCGGCAACCTTGCCGGCAGGCTACAGCCAGTTGCAGAAGGCACTGCTGCCCGAGTTGTTGGCCATGTCGGACGACGCCTGGTCGACCTTGAGGCACGCCCTGGACGAGGTTTTGCAACTGGCGGACACCACAACGCAGGTCCCACAGGATCTGGCCGGATACCGTGACCATCTGTACAGACAGCTGAACGGGCTGACGCCGGGGCAGGTGGACATCGCTTTGTCCCTGTTGCTGCCGGTTCTCTCCGAACGGGCTGCCGCCAGTGCCTTTGGCGCGGGTGCGACCGTGGCTGTGCCGGGCATGCCGCTGGACAGTGTACAAATCGCGGCCCTGAAGCGGTTGGATTTGGTGTGGACCGGGTGGATCACACCGCGCTTTCTGTTTCTGTTTCCGGTCGTGGTCGGCCTGTTGTTTCTTCTGTACCGGGTCATCCCGGAGACCAACCAATACCTGGTACAGCAGCGTCGGGAGTTGAAGGCCTTGGTGTTGCTGATTGCCGCCGGCCTGCTGGTGGTTCGCCTGCAAGCGCATCTGGCTCCCTGGCTCCGGTACATGATTCCCCTGGCCGCCCTGGGCATGACGGTCAGGGCCCTGGCCGGTTTCCGGGCGGCCTCAATGGTGATGCTGGCCTTCCTGATTGTCTGCGGTTTCGTGCCTCGGATGACGCTCCCGCACATGGTGTTCCTGGCGATGACCGTTGCGACCGGGCTGGTCGCTCTGCGCCAGACACATCGAATTGGCGACTTCGTGAAAGCCGGTGTTTGGGTGGCGCTTCTGGCTGCGATCCTGATCGTTCCCGGCTGGCTGCAGGGGGCACTCGATTTGCCTGAACTGTCGGGCGCGACCGGCAACTGGCTGGAGACCGGTCCGGGTTTCTTTGCCCGCGGACTCTTTCTGATGGGACTGGCGGCCGCGGTGCACGGCTTGACCGCGTCCAGCCTGGCCTTGGTGGCGATCTACGGGTTGGGGGATGCGACCGGCCGCGTGACGAGCTTCCGCCTGGCGGAACTCGCACGCCCGGATCATCCGTTGCTGGCGGCGTTGCGGGAAGAGGCTTCCGGTACGTACCAGCACTCCCTGTTGGTCAGCGACATGGCCGAGAAGGCGGCCCATGCCATCGGCGCCGATCCCCTGTTGACCAGGGTGGGAGCGCTGTACCACGACATTGGCAAGCTCCGGAACCCGGACATGTTTGTAGAGAACATGGGCCTGGACGACAACCCTCACCACGGTCTGTCGCCCCGCGAGTCAGCGGAGATCATCATTCGGCATGTGGCGGACGGGGTCAGGATGGGCATGGAGCACAATTTGCCGCCGCGCATCGTCGACTTCATCAGGGAACACCACGCCGACCAGATTATGGTGCCGTTTTTCCACCGGGCCTTGGAGGAGGCGGGAACCGATGCCCAGGTCGGTGAGAAACCCTTTCGCTATGCGGGGCCCAAGCCGCAAACCCGGGAAACAACCGTGTTGCTCTTGGCCGACTCATGCGAGGCCGCGTTCCGCGCCGTTCGGCCCGAAACCGAGGATGGCGTTCATGAACTGGTCAATCGACAGTTCGAGGAGCGCCTGCTGGACGGGTCGTTGACTGACAGCCCCCTGCGCCTGGTGGAGTTCCAAACTGTACGCCGCATCGTGGCTGCCATGCTCCAGTCCATCAACCACCGCCGGGTTCCCTATCCGGTGCTTGATCCGAACTGGTCCCGGACTCCGGACTTGCCTGCGCAGACCATTCCGGCGAGGGCTCCACACACCCAAACCCAGACATCGTTGTAGGTTCGGTTGTCCTGTTGCCGCAGCCGGGCAAGCCGATCGGGTTGGGGACGGAGAGGTGATTGACACTCCTCGGCTGCAGTTCGTCGGCCCCCTTCCCGGATGCCTCGACTCCGGGGACATGGAACAGGCGGTTGCCCTGGTGGCGGCCGAGGTGGGGCCGAAGGCCCGACTGTCTCCCCCGCCGGGGGCCGTCCTGAACGTGCTGTTCGCCAAGGAGGATGAAATCCGAGCCCTGAACCGTGAGTTTCTCGGGGTGGACGGAGCCACGGACGTTCTCAGCTTCGGGGAGGACGCGGATGCCCTCTCGGTTGACATGCAGCCTCCGGGGGAGCCAATCGTCTTTGGTGAACTCGTGCTCTGTCCCGACTATGTCACCCGATACGCCCGGCGGGCGGGCACTGAGCCTGCGGCGGAACTGCTTCTTTGCTTTGTGCATGGGTTTTTGCACCTGCTGGGCCTGGACCACGGAAATCCGGAGGCGGAAGACGTAATGTTCCGCCTGCAGGATCGGGTCGTGCATATGCTTGGACACAGTCCGCGGACAACGTATCGCGGGTGTTCCACCGCATCCGGGCAGCCATGATTCGGTTCGGGCGCGGGATCCGGCATGCCCTGTCCGGCCTGGCCTATGCTGGCCGCCGCGAGCGCAACTTCCAGATTGAACTGGTTCTGGGTCTCGCAGCCCTCGCCATGGCCTGGTGGTTGCGCATTTCTCCCATCGAATGGTTGGCCGTGGTGATCTGTTGCGGTCTGGTGCTGTCCGCGGAACTTTTCAACACCGCGATCGAGCATTTGGCGGACACGGCCGGGCCTGTTCGCAGTGAACAGATCCGTGTTGTCAAGGATGTTGCCGCCGGTGCCGTACTGGTGGCCGCGGCGGTCAGTCTGGTGGTCGGTTGCGCTGTCTTTCTGCCTCATCTGGCTGACATCGTGAGACCCTGACCCGGCAGCCTACCGTCGGGAGGCGAGGTGGTTGCGCAATGGCAGGGGATTTGGTACGGACCTCGGCAACTTGGACTAAAATGGGTGAATCTACAGGTCTGCAAAGATGCTTGCGGCAGGCAGGGATGGAAACAATGGAGAAGAACGGATACATCAATTCCAGCAACGGTGCCCGGACCGGTACATATGCGGTCAAGGCCGGTTTGGCCCAGATGCTGAAGGGCGGCGTCATCATGGATGTCGTAACGCCCGAGCAGGCTCGGATCGCCGAGGAGGCGGGAGCCTGTGCCGTGATGGCGCTGGAGCGCGTGCCGGCGGACATTCGCAAGGAAGGCGGGGTCTCCCGCATGAGCGATCCCCAGACGATTCGCGCCATCAAGGAGGCCGTCACCATTCCCGTCATGGCCAAGGCGCGCATCGGCCATTTTGTCGAGGCCCAGATTCTGGAGGCCCTCGGCATCGACTACATCGACGAAAGCGAGGTCCTAACCCCGGCCGACGAGAACAACCACATCGACAAGCACAACTTCACGGTTCCCTTTGTCTGTGGTTGCCGCAACCTGGGTGAGGCGCTGAGACGTATCGCGGAAGGCGCCGCCATGATTCGGACCAAGGGCGAGGCCGGCACGGGCAATGTGGTCGAGGCCGTCCGCCATGCGCGCAGCGTGCTTGGGGAAATCCGACGCATCTCGACCATGAGCCCTGACGAACGCTATGCGTATGCCCGGGACATTCAGGCGCCGGTGGAGCTGGTCAACGAGACGGCCACCCTGGGCCGCCTGCCCGTGGTCAACTTCGCCGCCGGCGGTGTCGCCACACCGGCGGATGCCGCGCTCATGATGCAGCTGGGCCTTGACGGCGTGTTTGTGGGCTCGGGCATCTTCAAGAGCGGAGAGCCGGCCAAACGGGCCCACGCCATCGTGCAGGCGGTGACCCACTTCAACGATGCCGAAGTGCTGGCCGAAGTGAGCGAGAACCTGGGCGAACCGATGGTCGGCATCAACCTGGACACGCTGTCCGAACCGGAGAAGATGGCTCATCGCGGCTGGTAGCGAGGCCGTGCCCCTGCGCATCGGCGTGCTGGCGCTGCAGGGAGCCTTTCGGGAACACATACAAAAACTGGCGGTCCTGGGAGCTGCGGCCGTTGAGGTGCGCCGCGCGGACCAGCTCAGTGAGTTGGACGGGCTGATCATTCCCGGCGGCGAGTCCACAACCATGGGCCTCGTCGCGGAACGGTGGGGGTTGGTCAACCCCCTGCGGCGGTGGGTGTCCCAAGGCCGGCCGATCTGGGGCACCTGTGCCGGGCTGATCCTCCTGGCGGATCGGGCCACGGGCCAGAAGCGGGACGGACAGACGCTGCTGGGCGGCTTGGACGTGTTGGTGAACCGCAACTTCTTCGGCAGCCAGCGGGACAGTTTCGAGGCGGAACTGGAGGTTGCGGGCTGGGATTCGCCTTCGCCCGCGGTGTTCATTCGCGCACCGGCTGTCGTTGAAACCGGTCCCGGCGTGGAGATTCTGGCGGAGTGGACCGATCCCGACGGTCATTCGGTACAGGTGGCCGTGCGTCAGGGCCATATTCTGGGCACGGCCTTTCACCCCGAGCTGTCCGGGGACCTGCGCTGGCACCGCCTGTTCCTGCAAATGGTCGAGGCCGGCACCTCGATGTAGGCCAACGGGAACGCCGATCCGCGCGGACCGGGCTGTCCAAGACCCGGTTGCGATTTCCACTTCTTGGATCCCTGATCCCGTTATCCATCCAGTTGTGCTGCCAGTTCCTCGCGCACGCCCGGGTTGGTTTCTTTGTCGCGGTGCACCCGCAAAATGGATGTAGCGTCCGGGCCGATGGCCTTTCGCATGAGCCGACCCAGTGCCCAGACGGCATGTTCCCGGACCACAGCCGATTCCTCCTGCAAGGCCTGTGCCAGAACCGGCAGGGCCGTGGGTGCTCCCCAGTTGCCCAGAGCGGTGCACACGTTGCGGAGCATGCCCGTGCGTTTCGCCCGCTTGACGGCCGACCGCCGGAAACGGGACCTGAACGCTTCGTCGTTGAGCCAATAGGGATTGTCGTCCCGAAAGCCCTCCAGCAGCTTGGGCGCCATCCACTCGGTGTGGACCGGTCGGTCGGCCAGGAACCCGTTGCCGGGTGTCCGCGCGTGGTTCCAGGGACAAACCTCCTGGCAGACGTCGCACCCAAACACCAGGTTGCCGAACCGGCTGCGCAGCTCCCGGGGTACGGCTCCTTTGGCTTCAATGGTCCAATAACTGATGCACCGGCGGGCATCCAGCATCAGCGGTCCGCGAAAGGCGTCGGTGGGGCACCGGTCCAGGCAGCGGGTGCATTGGCCGCAGGTCATGGTCTGTTCGGCTTTGTCCTTTCCCTCAATGGTCCAGGTGCCCAAGTCCCGCTCGTGCGGCAGGCCGTCCAGGATGGCGATGGGTGACAGGGTTGGCGCCGGAGGCCGGACCGCGGGAGCCGGATCGGGTGCGACGGCCTCTGGAATGGCCAGGACGGCCAGGAAGATCCAGCTTCCCAGATCCGGGTTGATGGAGCAGCAGTTCTTGCCGGTGAACGCCAGGCCGGAGGCCATGGCCCAGTCGCGCTCCACCACCGGTCCGGTGTCCACCCAGCATCGGGCATGGGCGGTGCGGCCGCTGAGTTTCCGGACCAGGGCGTCCAGTTCAAAGAGCCTGGGTTTGATCTGGTCGTGGTAGTCCTCGTGCCAGGCATACCGGGCGAAGATGCCGCGCGACGGATCCCGACGCACGTGTTCGGGCAGGTCCGCGTGCAGATAGTCAACGCCCAGCACGACCAGGGAGCGAACGGGTTGGCTGTCGGCGACCAGCAGGCGGTCCGGATGCATGCGAATGTCTGGATTGCGCGCCAGCCAGGCCATGTCTCCTTGGCAGCCTTCCTCCAGCCAGGCCTCCAGGTAGTCGGCATGGACGGCTCCGGACCGGGGCGCGGCAATGCGGCACAGGTCGAAACCCAGCCTCGAGGCCAGGTCCCGAACCGTCGCTGCGGATAGTTTGGCTTGTTTCATGGCCCCGGGTGTTGGCCGGAGGTGTTCGGTGCGCCCGAGGCTACCGAGTACACTGATCGGACATTGCCATTGCCTAATACCCTATCTTTCGGTGACTGCCCCATGAATTCCAGTTCCTTAACTTCATCCGACGTTCACGGCCAGGCACTCGCCGTTCACGGTGGACCCAAGGCGGTGGACCGCGAACTCAAACTGTACAAGGGCGCCGGCTTGATCGGTGATGAGGAGAAACAGGCCGTGATGGACGTGCTGGACTCCCAGTCCCTGTTCCGGTACTACGGCCCCAACCACCTGGGCAAGGTGGAGGCCTTTGAACAGGGTCTGGCGGACTACCTGGGCGTGCCGTTCGCCCTGGGAACCGCCAACGGTACGGCGGCGCTGCGCCTCGGCCTGGCGGCCCTTGGGGTCGGTCCCGGTGACGAAGTGATCGTACCAGCCGCCACCTTCATTGCGTCGGTGGGCGCCATTGTCGCCAGCCGTGCCCGGCCCGTGTTCTGTGAGGTGGACGCCAACATGCTCCTGGATCCGGAGGATCTGGAGCGGTGCCTGACTCCCTTGACCAAGGCGATCATGCCTGTCCACCTGGGCGGCAAGTGTGCGGACATGGAGGCCGTGTGCGCATTTGCCCGGGCCCATGGCCTCAAGGTGATTGAAGATGCGGCCCAGGCCGTGGGCAGCGTTCATCGCGATCGGCCCGTGGCGACCATCGGCGACGTGGGCTGCTTCTCGTTCCAGTTGGAGAAGAACATCACCAGCGGCGAAGGCGGGGCCTTGATCACGAGCGATCCGGAGCTGTACCGGCGCGCCACCATCTATTCCGATCAGGGCGGCCAGTTCTGGACATCCCATTCGGGGGTCAGGGAGCACTTCAAGGGTTTGCAGGCGGACCCCATCATTGGTGAAAACCTGCGCATGAATGAGATTGCAGGCGCCATCATGGGCTGTCAGCTTGCCAAGCTGCCGGCCGTCCTGGACCGCATCGAGTCCACCAACGGTGCCGTGAGGGCCGGCATGGAGGAATTGGCCGGTGCCAGCCTGGAGCCGCGGGCGGACGGCCGCGATCGGCATTCCGTCTGGGTCATCGACTATGCCGACAGTCCCGAGGGGGCAACCGAGCGCATCGAGTGGCTTCGTGCCGAAGGGCTGCCCGCCGGCAAGATCTACGGCGGGGTTCCCGTCTATGCCGCCGATCAGGTGCTGAACCAGCGCCTGGCCGCACGGGGCTGTCCCTTCGACTGCCCCGCCTATTTCCCCGAGCCCGTGGAGTACAGCATGGGCATGTGTCCCCGGTCGGAGGATCTGATGAATCGGTCGATCGTCCTGAACGTGGGTCCTTTATGGTCGGAAGAGGACCTGGATGATGTGCTGACCGGAGCCGCCAAGGTGTATCGGGCTGCGGCCGGTTCCGGATAGCCGCGGTCTGTCGCGGCCGACACGCTTGGATGCAGGCCTGATCGATCCGCACCCTGCATCCTGTGGCGGAACCAGCCCCATCTTATGTATTGTTCGAATCTCTTGGTGGACGGAAATATCTATGGAGCCACGCATTAGCCTTATTACCCTGGGCGTTGCCAACCTGTCTAGCTCGGTGGAATTTTATAGGGATGGGTTGGGACTGCCCCTCTTGGATGAAAACACCGAATCGATCGCCTTCTTCCAGACCCGGGGCACTTGGTTGGCCCTGTATCCTCGGGATGCCTTGGCTGCCGATGTCGGTGTGGCAACGGAGGGCAAGGGTTTTTCCGGTGTCACCCTGGCTCACAACGTTCGTACACGGGAAGAGGTGGATGTCCTGCTGGACGTGGCTGTGGCTGCTGGCGCCACACTGGTTAAGTCGGCCCAAGATGCCTTTTGGGGAGGTTACTCCGGGTACTTTGCCGATCTCGATGGCCACCTTTGGGAAGTCGCATGGAATCCCCATTTTTGGGTTGAGTGACTGATTCGGGACAACATGCTCCACAGGCGATTGCGGACAACGCGCCGAGTCGGGCCTGTACCGCGTTGGTGGGGAGAACGAATTCACGGCCCCCTGAAGAGTTCCTGAAGGCAAGGAACTTGGAATTTGCGACAGTTGGCAAGGGTTTCCGTACGGTCTTCCAACTACCACAGAGTGTGACCGCATGGCAACGCACACGGCCCTTCCAAGCAACTGATGGCCCGGTCTGATTTCGGTGTCAGCTTTCGGGACCGGTCCTCTTGAGTACCTACGGCCTGCATCCCATGGTTCGATTTCAACAAGTCGGTGCCGAAAGGCCAACACAGCTGATGCGTGAACTCCTGACTGGAGTTCGCGGGAGGGGAAGAATGATGGCTGGAATGCTGCACACAGGGGTGAGGCAGGTTTTGCCACTGTGCCTTGTTGCCTGTTGCCTGCTGCTGGGTTTTCTGCAGACCGGTGTTGTAGCCCAAGGACCACTGGAGGAGCGGACTTTGGAAGCTCCACACTCACCGGCGGACCGGGATGGCACGATGCCTGATGGAGGACAGGCTCTCAACAAGGTTGGCGAAGATGACTCCGCCAATGGAGATCAAGGTGGAGACACTCAGGCTGCGGAGGCGGAAACCTCTAACTTCGATTGTGCACGCGAACATACAGTGGTGGCGGGGGATACGCTCCTGGCGATAGCCATCCGGTTCGACGTTACCGTGACCGCAATCCGTCAAGTCAACGACCTGACGGATGCTGATCCACTGTCAATTGGCAGAACACTTTGCATACCCGGCGAGGCAGCGGATCCGTCATCGCGGCCTCGGGCCGTATCTGCTCCGCTGACCAGAGGCGAAAGGCATGTCGTCGAAGGTGGCGATACCCTCTCCGGGATCGCGCTGAATTACGGGGTGCCCTTGGAGGTGCTTGCCCGTTCCAACTACCTGACGGACATCGATCTGCTGCCAGTCGGCCAAGTGCTGTGCATACCCAGACTCGGATGGACTTGGCCTTCTGCAACCCATGTCGTGACGGAAGGTGCTCCATACGCAGTCCAGGAGGGCGACTCCTTGTTGGGGATTGCTCTGGATCACGAAGTGTCCCTGGCAGACTTGCTGTTTGCCAACCGTATTACGGAATGCAGCTTGATCCGTCCCGGTGACATGCTCGCCATTCCGGATGTGGGACAACTCGCCGCAGCGGCGCAGCCCGGTCCGCCTCGATCGGAGGAAATGAGCTCCTTGGATTTCGCCTTTGGCATTCAGGGACACGTCTTGGGCAAGGACAGTGGGAGACACCCCTTGGACGAGGAAGATGGTCAGATGGTTCTGGCTGCGGTCAGTGACCTGGGCTTCACTTGGCTCAAGCAGCAGGTGCGCTGGGAATACATGGAACCCCAACGTGGACAACGGCAGTGGTTCGAAATGGACAGGCTGCTGGCCGAGGCCGATCGGCATGGCGTGAATGTATTGTTCAGTGTGGTAGCCGCACCGTACTGGGCTCGGGAGCGCGAAGCCAATCTGACGGTGTCTGGCCCTCCCGCCGACAACGAGGACCTCGCCGACTATTTGGGTGCACTGGCCAGTCGTTACTGCGGTCAACTTGATGCGATAGAGGTCTGGGATGAACAGAACCTGCACTACAACTGGGGCAACCTCACCCTCAGCGCCGAGTCCTATGTGCAAATGTTGGCGGCCGCTTCGGCTGCGATCCGCGAGGCCTGCCCCTCCATGTGGATCATTTCCGGTGCGCCCACACCGGCAGGCAACGCCGTCAACCTCGTCGTGGACGATTTAGCCTACATGCAGCGGATGCTGGAGGCTGGCATGGCGAATCATGTGGACGGCATCGGTGCCCATCCCAGCGGTTACAACGTGCCTCCCTACGCTACGTGGCAGGAGGCGTGCGCAGCCATCCAGGAGACCGGCAATACTTATTTCAACGGTGCCTGTGATGGGCCACATCATTCCTGGAGCTTCCGATCCACCTTGGAGGGCTACCGCGCCCTGGCGGTACAGTACGGCGCGTCCGACAAGCCCATTGTGCCGACCGAATTCGGTTGGGCCGTGGGCGAAGGCTATTACCATCACGCCTACGCATTTGCGAACGACAACAGCTATCAAGAGCAGGCGGACTGGACAGTACAGGCTTACATGATGATGCGGGAGTGGGACTGGATCGGTCCCGCGTTTCTGTGGAATTTGAACTTCGCGGTGTTGGCCCCCGGAACGGAAAGAGAATTGTGGAGCGTTGTCGCTTCCGACTGGTCGCCCCGGCCGGTTTATACGGCTCTGAAGCAGATGGCGAAATAGGCCAGCGGGTTGACGAACCAAGCTCCGGCCGGCGAGTCGTTCCGAGTCAATTCCCCGGTTCACAATACGGGAGCCGAAGCCGGGCATCGCCCGGAACTTCCCAAGGATCTTCAACCAAATTCGAGCGGGGACCATCGCATGACCCCGGCAGGTCTCATGACTGCCGTCCGGAGACCAGTACTTCGGCGCCATGCGTGTCCTTGTGGTTGTGGTCTGCCGGCACCGCAACCGGCAGACTTGGTTGTGCAGTTGATGACCTCCACTGTTGGCGGGACCGGATCCCCAGTGGCAGAATGGGCCACAACCGCCTCAATGATCCCTTGGAACCAACGGCAATGAGCAACGCGCTGGACAAACTCAAGGAACGGTTGGCCACCGTCACCGATCTAAATCAGGCAGCCAGCCTGATGCACCACGACCAGGAAACCGTCATGCCGGAAGGTGCCGCGGCCGCGCGCGCGGCCCAACTGGGCACGGTGTCGAGAGTTGCCCACGAACTGTTCGTTGCGGACGAGGTTGGGGTCTGGCTGGAGGTGCTTCAATCCGACTCCGAAGACTCTGGCTTGGTCGCGGAGGATCGCGACCTGATCAAGGTCGCGGCTAGGGACTACAGGATCAAGCGCAACCTTCCCGCCGAGTACGTGGATCGTTCGACGGAGACACACATCCTGTCCAACGAGGCGTGGCGCAAGGCCCGGGATGCTGCCGACTATGGTCAGTTCCTGCCATGGCTCCGGAAGTGCGTGGACCTGGCGCACGAGTACGCCGACTATCAGGGCTACGACGAGCACGTCTACGATGCCCTGCTGGATCAATTCGAACCCGACATGAAGGCCCGGGAGGTGGAGGCCATCTTTACGCCCCTGCGGGCCGAGACCGTTCGCCTGGTCAAGGCTGTTGCCGATTCGGGCGTGCAACTGGACAAGTCCTGCCTGACGGGCAACTTCGATCACGCAACCCAGGTGAATCTGGGCCGCACGCTGGTAAGTGCCTTCGGCTTCGATTTCAGCCGCGGCCGCGTGGACGAGGTCACCCATCCGTACTGCACCAGTTTCAGCCGGGACGATGTCCGGCTTTGCACACGGGTGTACTCCGACGAATTCAACGTGTGCCTCTTCAGCATGCTGCACGAGTGCGGCCATGCGCTGTACGACCAGAACATCGATCCGGCCTGGGATCGGACGCCGATTACCAGCGGGTGTTCCCTCGGTATTCACGAGAGCCAGTCCCGCATGTGGGAGAACCTGGTCGGGCGCGGGCGTCCGTTCTGGGACTGGGCCTATCCAATCCTGCAGGCCCACTTTCCGCAGTTCAACGCGGTGCCGCAGGAGACCTACTACCGGGCCATCAACGGGGTGGCGCCGAGTTTGATTCGCGTCGAGGCCGACGAAGTGACCTACAACCTCCACATCATGCTGCGGTTCGAACTGGAGAAGGCGATGATGGAGGGCAAGGTCGACCTGGAGGATTTGCCGCGCGAGTGGAACGACCGCATGGAGGAGTACTTGGGTGTGCGGCCCGCGGACGACGCGGATGGGGTGTTGCAGGATGTGCACTGGAGCTTCGGTTACCTGGGCTACTTCCCGACCTACAGCCTGGGCAACATCATCTCCGTGCAGTTGTACGAGGCGGCCAAACGGGATCATCCGGACCTGGAGGATCAGTTCCGGCGCGGCAAGTTCGACACGCTGCTTGAATGGATGCGGACCAACATCCACCGGCACGGTCGGCGCTACACCCCCGGGGAACTCCTGGGACAAAGCATCGGCACCGGAATCGATGCCGGTCCGTATGTGGGCTACCTGAAGTCCAAGCTCAACGACCTCTATGGAGTGTCCGTGTAGGTTCTGCACCCGGGAGCAGCGATGGACCTGTACGCTCCGAACGGGGGCATACCAAGGGGATGCCACAGCCGTTGCTTGAGAGTACCTGCTGCTTGCACTCCAAGAAACTCAAGCGGGATGTTTGTCTTGCTGCACGCATGAGAGCATTCGTGAAGACGAAGCTCATGTGCCGGTTGCCCCGGCAGCACGCTCCTCATTGATGACACGCAAGTATTCATCCCAGTCGGGTTCGGTATCGGGACCTTCCAGCGCATCGCACATCCTGAAAAACGCCGTGATGTCCTCCAGGGACTTGAAGGACTTGGCGTGCCGGCGTTCTTCAAGGCGCGCGTAGTCGGCAGTACACAGCCAGGCACTGAGCGTCATGCCTTCCCGTCGCGCCTGAAGCAGAAAACGGTCGTGGTCCGCATCGGGAATTACCAACTGAACTCTGGCCATGAAGGGCACCCACAGCTATTTCGGGTGTGCAACCACACCTGTATATTGCCAAGTCTACGCTGCAAGGGACACTGGCAGGGCCGTTTCTTGAAGCGGTGTCTACCAACTGCGGCAACAACTTCCCGATCACGAAGGCAGTCCCGACTGGAAGGTCGCCTCAGTTGTGCCATTCGCATTGGACGTCAATGAATGGGAATTGGTGAACGGACGTACTTCACCGGATTGGCCCATCGACTGGCTGTAGCTCCAAGCGGACAAGACCATCGGGAGTGTTGCCGATTCCAGTGAAAGGTTCACGGGCGACCGGTCGGGCCCGAGCCGAAACTTGGTGCATTCGGCATGTGTCGGTGTTGAGCGCGCGAATGATCAAAAGGCTTCCAAACTGGTTGGGCTGTGCTGTGTGGTCAGGGCCTTTCGGATCCCAGGTGGCGGACTCGTGCCACGCGTGCCGGGTCGGCCTGCCAGCTCCGCAGGATGTCCAAGGTGCCCTGTCTGGTTTTCAGTGCCCGGTACAGATCATGGAAGAACCGCTCCACAGGTTCAGTTCGGAGGTGTAGGAGGCCAATTGCTTCCTGCCCTACGTCGGTAGGCATCGTTGTACCCTTGAGATTCGTCTGTTGCCAGCTAACCGCCAACAGCACAGTGTAGTGTTCTCTTGGCTGTCGCGTTGGGTTGCAAGTCTTTGCGGACCGGATGTAGCGGTTGCCCAGTGTGTGGCTTGACTGGGCTGGCGTTCGCTACCACTGTCCACGGTTGGGAAAGGTCTCCAAATGCTGCAGCCAAACGCGGGAGGCGCAACTGGTCTGGGATCTGTTTGGGGCTACCCGTCACCGGACTGCCTGCCTGTTACCATCAGCGACTCGTGAAGTACCTTGAGGCCCGGAATGTTCGATCGGTCGGAGATGTTGACCAGAACCGCGTTGCCCGAGGATCTGGTCAATTCCCTCTACAGCTTCAACCCTTGGTGGGAAGGCGATCCCATGCCGCCGGAACCCTCAACCAGGCGGCATCTGGTGGCACAGATTTGGCGGCGACTGGATTCCAATGTTGCTCCGGTTGCGGTCGTGCGCGGACCCCGGCAGATTGGAAAGTCCACGGCGCTGAACCAGCTCATCGGCGACCTCCTGGATCAAGGAACGGACCCGAGGCGGATATTGCGCATTCAGTTCGACGACTTGGAAACCATGGGGCACCTGCGTGATCCCCTGCTGCGGATAGCCGAGTGGTTCGAGCGACATGTGGCAACGGCCCGGTTCAACACACTGGCCCACAGAGGCGAGTGGGCCTATCTGTTCTTCGACGAGCTGCAGAATCTGCCAAGGTGGGACTCGCAGCTCAAGTCGCTGGTCGACAATGCGGCAGTTAAGGTTGCCGTGACAGGCAGTTCCGCTCTGCGCATAGAGTTGGGCCGAGACAGTTTGGCAGGTCGCATCAATACAATTGAGTCCGGGGTTCTGTCCCTGACGGAGATTGGCTCACTAAGGGACATGGATGCACCCGGCCCCTTCCTTGAGGAAAACGGTTTGGCTCCGTTGGTATCCAAGGATTTCTGGAAGGCGTTGCGGAGCCATGGGCTGAAGCATCGGGAATTCAGGGATGAAGCATTCAGTCAATTTTCGGCCCGGGGCGGTTATCCGATTGTTCACCGGGAGAGAGACCAGGACTTTCACAGTCTGTCGGATTACCTGAACGAGACTGTCATCAAACGGGTGGTCCAGCACGATCTGCGCCAGGGAGCCCGCGGCCGCAAGCGGGACGCCACTTTGCTTGAGGAGGTCTTTCGCCTCTGTTGTCGGTATGCGGGACAAACCCCATCCCCGGGCTTGCTTGCCGAGGAAGCGCGCTTGGCACTGGGAGCGGATGTCGGTGGACAACGTATCGGGAACTATCTGAAGTTTCTGAACGACACCTTGCTGGTGCGTCTCATCCCGCCTTTGGAAATCCGGCTCAAACGGAGGCGTGGGAACTCAAAGCTGTGCCTGGCCGATCATGGCCTGCGCGCAAGCTGGCTCCAGGAGGAGGTTCCGCTTGCACCCGCGTCCTTGGCCGAACATCCTGAACTTAGCTCCTTGGCTGGTCACCTGGCGGAAAGTGTTTTTGGTTCCGTGGCTTCCACCATACGGGGCCTGGACATCGCTCATTTTCCTGAAAGGGGCATGGAGCGGGAAGTTGATTTTGTCCTGACCGTGGGCGCGCGGCGCATTCCCGTGGAAATCAAGTATCAGCGGCGAATTGACCAGCTGAGGGACACGTTGGGCGTTCGGTCCTTCCTTGAAAAATCCGTGAACAATGCCCCCTTCGGAGTGCTGATTACCCAGGACGACTCCGGGGTGGTGGACGATCCCCGCATTGTGAGTTTGCCCCTGTCGACCTTCATGCTGCTCAGGTGAAGCAACAGGGCTGTCCCGCGGCTACTGTGTCACTGCGGCCTGAACTGGCTCGATCCCAGGCCAAGGGGCGGGTGTTGGCACGGCGATGGACATCGCCGGCATGGGCAGTCTGCATCCGGGATGGATTTCATGCGACGACGGACTTGCCGCACCGGTTGTTTGGACAGTGGCCGGCTTGCAGGGACTACACTACGTGGGTACTTGAATAGGAATCGCTGCTTCGGATATCGCATGTTGACTTCAACCGCACGGAACGTTGCCGTTCCGCCGCCCGGGCCATGAGCGTCGCCGCATCGACTTGGTTCAGCCAGCGGCTGGACGGCGTCCGGGTTGGCTATCTGGGCGCCGTGGCCTTTGGCCACTGCAGCATTGATATTCTCAACGCGTCCGTTGCCATCTTCCTGACGGCCCTGGTGGGCCGCTTCGACCTCAGCAATGCCGAACTGGCCTGGGGCATCACCTTCTACTTTGTGATGGCCTCCCTGCCCATGCCGTTGTTCGGCATTCTGGCGGACCGGTGGGACGGACGTTGGCTGTCCCAGCTTGGCGTTCTGTGGACTGCCGTGGCCTTCCTGTTCGTGCCCTTCATCCCCACCTATCCGTTGCTGCTGGCGGCGCTGGGCGTGGCGGCCCTGGGCAGTGCCGCTTTTCATGCGACGGGTACGCGCACCGCGTCGCTGTCGGGCGGCATCCACCACACCAGCTTCTCCACATCGATCTTCTTCTTCCTCGGGCAGATCGGGTTGTCCACGGGCCCCATCATCGCAGGTGTCCTGATCCGAGAGTTCGGCCTGATGGGGATCGCCTACATGGCTCTGGCCGTGCTGCCCATGGTGGCCATCATGCAGTATCTGCTGCACAGACCCATGCCGCCGGTCAAGCCGGTGGCCGCCCCCAACAGCAGAACCACCCGGAATCGCGCCGCACGCGTGGCCCGGAGCGCGCTCGTCATTGCGCCTGCCATCTTCATTCTTTACGTCGTTGCGCGGTCGGCAACCCTGCAGAACTTCATGAGCCTTCTGCCCAAGTACTTCGCGGACCAGGGACTGGACTCGGCCGGTTACGGGGCCCGAGCCGGGGCCCTGGTACTGGGCGGCTCCCTCGGCACGCTGGTGGGCGGGTTGCTGGACGGGCGTCTGCGGCGCAAGCACCTCATGATGTGGTCGCTGTGGCTCAGCATTCCCTTTCTCTACCTGACCCTCAACCAGGACGGGATCTACTACTATCTGAGTGCCGCCCTGGCCGGATTCATATCCAACACCTCGCACAGCGTCATCGTCGTGCAGGCCCAGGCCATGCTCCCGAAGCGGGAGGGGCTGGCTTCCGGCCTCGCGCTGGGTGTCATGTTCGCCAGCGGCGCCGTCATGACCGGCGTGGCCGGGTTCTTCGCGGACATCTTCACGTTGCGGGCCGTCATGTATACTCTGGCGTTCCTGCCCCTCTTCGCCGGCGCCCTCCTGTTGATTCCAACCCGCGCCCCGGCCCCGGCCCTGGCCCCCTCCCCCGGCTCGGCGAACTGACCGCTTCCCGAGCCTGCCAAAACCGATTTAGGCAGTTTTGGCAGGAAATATTGACAAAATCCCTTTCCATCCCGTACAATCCGGGCGTTGGATTGTTCAGCCACGGGTTGCTGGGATGGACGTGCCGCTTGCCGTCGAGCCACCAAAACAGATACAGGCTTCCGCCTGGACCATCGTCGAGTACCTCCAGCGGGAGGGTTGGGCGTCGGTCAAGGACCTTGAGGATCTGTTGGGTTTGACCCGCACCGCGGTGCGGGAGCACTTGGCCACCCTTGAGGCCGGCGGCTACCTGGAGAAGCGCACGGTGCATTCCGGGGTGGGACGCCCGCACCTGGAGTACGCGAACTCCGAACAGACCCGTTCCCTGTTCGCCTGCCACTGCGGCTCGCTGGCCGTGACGCTGCTGGGGGAGATCTCAAGCCTGGTGACGGCCGAGACCCTGGTCAGCCTCATGTCGCGGGTGTCCGAGAAGGTGGCCCTGGACTATTCGTCGCACATGCAGACCACGGCGGTGCGCAGCCGCGTCCATGAACTGGCGGTCCTGATGCAAAGGCAGGGGATCATCTGCTCCGTGCACACGGAGGCGGGGCGGGACTACATGCGGCTTGAACTGTTCAACTGTCCGTACCACGAACTGGCGGCCGAGCATCCCCAAATCTGCGACATGGACCGCGACATGATCAGCCAGGCGGTCGGCGCTCCCGTCGAGTTGCTGGACTGCATCATGGAGGATGCCGGCAGCTGCAACTTCGGCTTTCAGCTGAATCCCAGCCCAGAAAGGATCGTTCAGGAATGAGTCAATTGGAAATCCGGGATCTGCACGCCCGGGTCGAGGGCCAGGACATTTTGCGCGGTGTCTCAATCACACTGAGACCGGGCGAAATCCATGCCATGATGGGGCGCAACGGCTCCGGCAAGTCCACGCTGGCCTATGTCATCGCGGGCCATCCGCACTACGAAGTGACCGGAGGCGACATCCTGCTGGACGGCGAGAGCATCCTGGAGATGGAGCCCAACGAGCGGTGCCAGGCCGGCATCTTCCTGGCGTTCCAGTATCCGGTGTCCGTGCCCGGCGTCAGCGTAGCGAACTTTCTGCGCACCGCGGTGTCCAACGTGCGGGGCTTTACCAAGGAGGCCCACCTGGCCAGCCAGGAGGGCGGCGTGGTAGGGAGCCACCTCATGCCGATGCGCAAGTTTCGGCGCGAGCTGACCGCCAAGATGAAGGAGTTTCAGGTGGACTCGTCGTTCGCGCGCCGCTACCTTAACGACGGGTTCTCGGGCGGCGAGAAAAAGCGAACCGAAGTCCTGCAGATGGCAATGTTGGAGCCCCGCTTCAGTATCCTGGACGAGTCCGATTCGGGGCTCGACATCGACGCCCTCAAGGTGGTGGCCGACGGCATCAACAAGCTGGCCACCGAGGATCGGGGCTTTCTGCTCATTACCCACTACCAACGCATTCTCAACTACATCAAGCCCAACTACGTCAGCATTTTCCACGACGGACGCATCGTCATGACCGGCGGTCCGGAAGTCGCATTGGAGCTGGAGGAGAAGGGTTACAACTGGGTCGAGGCACAGTTCGGCCCGGCAGAGCCGGTGGCCTGATCGGCCCGTCGGCAAAGGAGGAACACGACATGGCCACAATCGCCGACCAACAGCACCTTTCGGGTGTCAAGGATGACTACGAATTCGGTTTCCACGACGACGTGGAAGGCGTCTTCAAGACCGAAAAGGGGCTCTCTCACGATACCGTCGACCAGATTTCCGCCATCAAGGAAGAGCCGGCCTGGATGCGCAGCTTCCGGCACGAGGCGCTGGACATCTTCCTGGCCAAGAGCATGCCGCAGTGGGGTGCCGATCTGTCCGGCATCGACTTCGACGACATCTACTACTACCTGCGCCCGACGGAGAACCAGGGCCGCAACTGGGACGATGTGCCCGAGGACATCAAGACCACCTTTGACCGGCTGGGCATCCCCGAGGCCGAGCGCAAGTTCCTGGCCGGGGTCGGCGCCCAGTACGACTCCGAGGTCATCTACCACAGCCTCCAGGAGGAGTGGGAGAAGCACGGGGTAATTTTCAAGGACATGGACAGCGGCCTGCGCGAGCACGAGGACATCGTACGCGAGTACTTCGCGACCGTGATCCCGGCCGCCGACAACAAGTTCGCGGCCCTCAACAGCGCGGTCTGGAGCGGAGGCAGCTTCGTCTACGTGCCCAAGGGCGTGCACCTGGATATTCCGCTGCAGGCCTACTTCCGGATCAACGCCGAGAACATGGGCCAGTTCGAGCGCACCCTGATCATCGTCGAGGAGGGGGCCAACGTCCACTATGTGGAGGGCTGCACGGCTCCCGTCTACTCCTCCAATTCGCTGCACAGCGCCGTGGTGGAGATCTTCGTCAAGGAGAACGCCCGCTGCCGCTACACGACAATCCAGAACTGGAGCACGGACGTGTACAACCTGGTCACCAAGCGCGCCGTGGCGGAGGCCGGCGGCACGATGGAGTGGATCGACGGCAACCTGGGCAGCAAGGTGACGATGAAGTACCCGGCCGTCTACATGATGGGGCCCAAGGCCCACGGCGAAATCCTGTCCATCGCCTTCGCCGGCGAGGGGCAGCACCAGGATGCCGGAGCCAAGGTGGTGCACGCGGCGCCCGACACCAGTTCGAAGATTGTCTCCAAGTCCATTTCCAAGAACGGGGGGCGCTCCAGCTACCGCGGCCTGCTGAAGGTTGCGCCGGGGGCGGTGCACAGCAGCAGCAGCGTGGTGTGCGACGCCCTGCTCCTGGACGAGGAAAGCCGCTCGGACACCTACCCCTACATCGAGATTGAAGAGGACGATGTCAAGGTGGGCCACGAGGCGTCGGTCAGCCGCATCGGGGAAGAGCAGCTGTTCTACCTGATGAGCCGGGGCATCGACGAGGACGAGGCGGCGGCCATGATTGTCGGCGGCTTCATCGAGCCACTGGTCAAGGAGCTGCCCATGGAGTACGCCGTGGAAATGAACCGGCTGATCCAGCTGCAGATGGAAGGCAGCATTGGCTGACCGGGCGCAGGTGGATACCGTGTTGAACACGCAAGTACGGGCCGGGGCGGAAGCCCCGGCGGTGAACGGCACCGATCCGGCCCGGGATGCGCTGCTGGCCCGTTCCGAGGCCCGTGGCGAAAGCCCCTGGATGCGCGGGTTCCGGGAACAGGCCTGGGCCGTCGCCCAGGCCATGCCCTGGCCTTCGCTGACGGACGAGGCCTGGCGGCGCACGCGCCTGACCGGCCTCGATCCGGACAACTTCAGCTACAGCCCGACCCATGAGGGTCGCGTGGGCGAAGAGGAACTGTCGCCCCTGCTTCAGGAAGAACTGCACGAGGTGGAGAGCGCTGCGACGCTCATCTTCGAGGACGGTCTGATGCACTATCGCACCGGAGTGGCCGCGTTGGAGGAGCAGGGGGTCATCTTCAAGCCGCTGGAGCTGGCCGTGCGGGAGCACGAGGATTTCCTGCGGGAACACTTCATGACCCGTGTGGTGCCGGTCGATACCGATGTGTTCACGGCCCTGCACGGAGCCCTTTGGGACTCCGGTACGCTCGTCCACGTGCCGCGCAACACCCGGGTCGAACTGCCGCTGCAAATCGTCAACTGGCAGGGCGAGGGCCAGGCCGGCCACCACCACACCCTGGTGGTGGCGGAGGAAGGCGCCGAAGTGACGGTGATGGATGACTTGCTGGGGGCCAGCCGCGGCCTGCAGAACTCCGTTGTGGAGATCGTGCAGGCGCCCGGTTCGCGGGTGCGCTACATGAACCTCCAGGATCTGGACACGTCGGCCTGGAACCTGATGCACGGCCGGGCCCACCTGGAACGGGACGCGGACCTGCGCTGGATTCAGGTTAGTTGGGGCAGTATGCTGACCAAGGCTTTCCTGGACTTGGTCCTGCGGGGTCCCGGCGGCCACGCCGAGCTGCTGGGCATCTATTTCCCGACCGGCCGCCAGCACATCGACCATCAGACGTTGCAGTTGCACGAGGCGCCGCACTGCTTCAGTGATCTGCTGTTCAACGGTGCGCTCAAGGATCGGGCGCGCAGTGTCTACATGGGGAACATCCGCGTTGCCCCCGAGGCGCAGCAGACGGATGCCTTCCAGCGCAACGGCAATCTGCTGCTCGATTCCCGCACCCGGGCCGATAGCATTCCGGGACTGGAAATCGAGGCCAACGACGTACGCTGCACGCACGCGGCCACGGCCGCCCAGGTTGAGGACGAGTACGTCTTCTACCTGATGGCGCGCGGTCTCTCGCGTCCGCAGGCGGAGCGGCTGATCGTGCAGGGGTTCTTCCAGGCCGTGCTCGAACGCGTGCCGGTGGAAGCCGTGGTGCACAAGCTGGAACAGGTGATTGAACGCAAGATTGGCGGTTGAGCGATGGCCATGACCCGAAACCTGAACGGCCGTGCGGTGGCAGCCGCCGGTGAAACCTTGGACTGGGCGGCCGTGCGCTCCCAGTTCCCGATCATGGAACGCAAGGTCCAGGGCGGGATTCAACTCGTCTACCTGGACAACGCGGCCTCCAGCCAAAAACCCGCCGCGGTCCTGGAGGCGATGGCCCGCTACTATCGCACGAGCCACGCCAACGTCCACCGCGGCGTACATACGCTGAGCGAGGAAGCCACGACACTCTACGAGGATGCGCGCCGGAATGCGGGTCGCCTAATCAACGCGCCCAGCAGCCGGGAGTGTGTCTACGTCCGCAATACCACGGAAGGCATCAATCTGGTGGCCGGATCCTGGGGCCGTGCCAACCTGGGACCGGGCGACACGGTGGTCACCACCGTCATGGAGCACCACAGCAACATTGTTCCTTGGCAGATCCTGCAGGCGGAACGGGGTTTCAACCTTCGGTATGTGCCCGTGACTCCCGAAGGGAACTTGGACCGGGATGTGTTTGGATCCCTGATGGCCGAGGAGCCGAAGCTGGTTTGCTTTACCCATGTGAGCAATGTGCTGGGCACCGTCAACCCGGTGGCCGAATTAACGGCAGAGGCCCATGCCGCGGGCGCCTTGGTGTTGGTGGACGGTGCGCAAGGGGTACCGCACCTGCCGGTGGACGTGCAAGCGCTCGGGGTCGACTTCTACGTCTACAGCGGACACAAAATGTGCGGTCCGACCGGCATCGGCCTCTTGTGGGCACGGCGCGAGCTGCTGCAGGCAATGCCTCCCTGGATGGGCGGCGGCGAGATGATCCGGGAAGTCACCTTGGAGGGCAGCCGCTGGAACGAGCTTCCCTACAAGTTCGAGGCGGGCACTCCGGCCATCGCCGAGGCTGTGGGCCTGGGCGCCGCAGCCGCGTACCTGATGGATCTGGGCATGGACAACGTGGCTCGGCATGGTGCCTATCTGACCAACTATGCCTACAACCAGCTGGTCGAAATCGAGGGCGTGCACATTTTGGGACCGGGACCGGAGGAGCGGATGGGGCTGGTGTCCTTCCATGTGGATGACGTCCATCCGCACGACCTCGCGGCCATTCTCGATTTGGATGGCGTGGCGATCCGTGCCGGTCACCACTGCGCCCAGCCCCTGCACCGGTCCCTGGACCTGATTGCGAGTGCGCGGGCCAGCTTCTACCTTTACAACACCGAGTCCGAGATCGATCGCCTGGCCGCCGGCATCGAACGGGCTCGTCGGATTTTCTGACTGGAGCGTTTTGCACCATGGATCAACTGTACCGTGAAGCGATCATCGATCACTACAAGCATCCGCGCCATTACGGCTGCATTGAGGCTCCGGACTACAAGGCGTACGATCTGAATCCCTTTTGCGGTGATGAACTGACAATCGAGGTCAAGGTCGACGAGGATGAGATCATCAGGAGTGTGGCCTTCAACGGCAAGGGCTGTGCCATCAGCCTGGCCTCGGCCTCCATGCTGATGGAGGAGATCCTCCACGAAAGCCTCGACGAGGTGAAGACTTGGACGCGCGAGGACATCCTGGACATGCTGGGCATTGAAATCGGCCCCGTGCGCATGAAGTGCGCGTTGCTGTCGCTGAAGGTACTCAAGAAGGGCATCTATGGCCTGGACCAACTGGAAGAAGAGGATTTCGATTGATGGGTGCCGCCGCCGACATGAACGGTTTTGTGAAAGTGGCCACGTTGGCCGAGGTCCCGGAGGGCTATCCCCACCTGGTCGAGGTAGGGCTGAGCCGCATTGCCCTGTTCAACCTGGGTGGGGAGATTCACGCCCTGGAGGACATGTGCACGCACGACGGCGGCCCCTTGGTGGAGGGCGACCTCATCGACGGTCAGGAAGTGCAGTGCCCGCGGCACGGGGCCCGTTTTGACATAAGGACGGGCGCGGCACTGTGCATGCCGGCCTTCCAGCCGGCCATCCGGTACGAAACGCGGGTGGACGGAACCGACATCTGGGTGGCCGTACCCGACTGAACGGGTACGGTTCGGCCAAATCAAGACGCTGCGAGGAGCGACGCCATGCCCGATAAAGACTCAGTTCTGAATGTGCTGCAGGAAAAGGTCATGGACCCTGAACTGATGATGAACATCGTCGATCTGGGCCTGATCTACGACGTGGAAATGGCCAGCGAAACCGTGGCCGACGTCACGATGACGTTGACCAGTCCCGGGTGCCCCGCCGGTCCGCAGATCATCAAGTCGGTGCAGGACGAGGCGCAGAAGGCCTTCCCGGAACTGGAAACGGTGAACGTGCATCTGGTGTGGACGCCTTTCTGGTCGCCCGACATGATGTCCGACGAGGCCAAGGACGAACTGGGCATCTACTGACACTGACGGTACGCCAGGCTCCGAGCCGGGCACAATTCGGCTTGGCGGACACAACCGGGTGGGCCGCCCCGAAGCGACGCCGCGCGGCCACTGCCGCGCCCAACGATGGAGTTGCCCCGCAGGCTGTGGATGCCTGCGGCAGGGATACAGAGCTTTTCCTCCGGAGGTGCCCATGCCGGGCACAGATCAACACTAACGAAATCGAAACAATCCGTCTGTATTCGGAGTACATTCGCCTGCCAGACCGTGTACTACGATGCGGCAATAGAACGTCGCACTAGGCAGGGGGTAGCCATGGCCGTGAAGGCTGTCGTGGAAGACGGTGCCAACAATATCCTGTCCCAGCCCATTCTGGTTCCATTGGATGGGTCCGACGTGGCTAAAGGCATCCTGCCCTACGTTTTGCAAATTGCCGGGAAGACGAACACTCCCCTCGTGTTGCTTACCGCGGTTGATCCCGATGCCATCGACTGTCCCGCCTCGGTCATGTCCGCCGAACCTGCGTCGACTGGGGAACCCATGGCCATATGCCGGGCCCGGCTCGAGGAAAGTTCCCGGGTTCATGCCCAGGACACCTTGGACAGGGTAGCCGCCCGTCTGAAGGATGATGGGATAGAGGCAAAGGCCACTGTTGCCATCGGAGGTCCGGCCGAGGAAATTTTGCGCGTCGCCGAGGAAGAAGGGTGCGGCCTGATAGCGATGTCAACCCATGGCCGACACCCGATCGGCCGCAGCATCCTGGGCAGTGTCACCGACAGGGTGATTCGTGCCTCCAACGTTCCGGTACTGACCTTGACTCCGGAGAGGGCGAAGAAGCACCGGGAGGAGGGCGCACCCCTAGCCACCATCATTGCGCCCCTCGATGGATCCGAGCTCGCACAACGCGCACTGCCCCATGTGGAGCGGTTGGCCCGTGTTCTTTCGATGGAGGTCCTGCTTGCCAGAGTGGTTGGAACGAAGTACCCCGCCTACACCGACACCGATTTGGGTTTCCGGGTACCTGAATTCAGCGAGGGCATGAATGGGGAAGCCGCCGCATATCTGGAACAGGTTGCGCAACATCTCAGAGACAAGGGATTGACAGTCCGGAGTCAGGTGCTGGCAGGGCCGGCAGTTCGGGCTCTCCGGAACTTGGCACACGAGACGCCCCACAACCTGATCGCGATGACCACCCACGGACGTACCGGGCTCTCAAGATGGATGATGGGCAGTGTGGCGGCGCCCCTGGTGAGACGTTCCGGAGCTCCAGTGCTGGTCCTCCCTGCTGGACTTCCCGCGCGCCCGCGGTTTCCGGTTGCCGCCCCCGGAGCGGCCAGGGCATTGGTGTCCACACCCCTGTCCGCGGGCTTCGGACATGGGCGGCCCGTGGTGTCCCGCGGCTAGACGCATCTCTCCGCCTGTTGCCTTCTGCGTCAGCGTGGCGCGCCTGTGGGGTCCGGCAGGTTCGTCGCCCGACGGGCCTCGTACCCGATCAGGGTCCGTGCCACCGGGAACTTGGGAGGCAACGCACCTTGTGTTTCCGGCGTGTGCCAGCAAGTATGCGTCGAAGGCGTCTGAATAATCGCCACCAGTTCGACAAGGCCGAACGCCGGGAGGGTGTCCCGGCAGGATCTCCTGGCTGCTTTGCACGAGGTGCTGTTGACTCCCCTTGGCCAGGTGCGCAGCGGGAACCGCGCGCCTTTGAGGGCGGAGTTGGAAACCCGGGGCCGACTGGACCGGAAGGGATGAAGCCGGGCGTCTACGAACCTTGCGGATTTTGCTGCACAACTCCTCTTTTTTTGCCTGCAGGTACCCATGCCGGGTGCGGACCAACGTTAACGAAACTGAAACAATAGCATCTGTATTCAAGGCAACTTTGTGTACTACGATGCGGCAATGGAACGTTGCACAAGGGGATAGTCATGGCCATGAATGATGTCGTGGAAGACGGTGCAGTCAACATTTTGTCCCAGCCCATTCTGGTTCCGTTGGATGGGACTGACGTTGCAAGTGGCATCCTTCCCTACGTTTCGCAAATAGCCGAGAGGGCGAACGTGCCCCTCGTGTTGCTTACCGCGGTCGATCCCGATGCCATCGACTATCCCGCCTCGGCCATGTCCGCCGTGCCCGCGTCGGCTGGGGAATCCATGGTCATATACCGGACCCAGTTCGAGGAAAGTTCACGAGTTCATGCCCAGGACGCCTTGCACAGGGTGGCCGCCCGTCTAAGGGATGATGGGGTGGAGGCAAAGTCCATTGCTACCATCGGAGGTCCGGCCGAGGAGATTTTGCGGGTCTCCGAGGAGGAAGGGTGCGGCCTGATTGCGATGTCAACCCATGGTCGCAACCCGATCGGCCGCAGCATCCTTGGCAGTGTCACCGACAGGGTGATTCACGCCTCCAACATTCCGGTGTTGGCCGTGACTCCGGAGAGGGCGAAGAAGTACCAGGAGGAGGGTGCACCCCTAACCACCATCGTTGTGCCCCTTGACGGATCCGAGCTCGCACAACGCGCACTGCCCTATGTTGAGCGGTTGGCCCGTGTTCTTTCAATGGAGGTCCTGCTTGCCAGGGTGGTCAGAACCGAGCACCCCACCTACACCGAAACCGATTTGGGTTTCAGGGCGCCCGAATTCATGGAGGAAGTGAACCGGGAAGCCACTGAATATCTGGAACAGGTTGCGCAACGACTCAGAGACAAGCGATTGACAGTCCGAAGTCAGGTGCTGACAGGGTCGGCAGCCCGGGCTCTCCTGAACCTGGCACACGAGACGCCCCAAAACCTCATCGCGATGACCACCCACGGACGTACCGGGCTCTCAAGATGGATGATGGGCAGTGTGGCGTCGACCCTGGTGAGACGTTCCGGAGCCCCGGTGCTGGTCATCCGTCCCCAGTCCTAAAAGCGGTCCTCCCTTCCGGACTTCCAGCGCGGCCGCGGTTGACGGTTGCTGCCCCTGGAGCGGCAGAGGTGTTGATGTCCGCACGCCAGTCCCCGGCGGCTGCCGGGGACTGTGGCTGTTGGCTAATATAGCAGGCAGATAAGTCCTGTTGCCCTCTGCGTCAGCGCGGCGCGCCTGAGGACCGGTAGGTTCGCCGCCCGACGGGCTCCGTCCCCCGGTCTTCCGCAGGGGCACGGACCTTGGTTGTGTCCGGCTGCCGGGAACTTTGAGGGCAACGCACCTCAGTTTTGGTTGCGTGAGGAGAATGGCATCTAAAGTTGATTACGGTTGCCCAATCCCACGCCATAGATCGTCGCGGCGGTGTCTGACGGTTTCCTGCACCTGCATTAGATTGCCGGCTTGGGCCGTGTCGCTGCCGGCCTGTGCAATCAAGATATGGGCCTCCAGCCACCAGTACAGCTTCTCGTATTCGCCAAGTACCGGATTGGGAACCTCCTGACCGACTTGCCAGTCCCGCGAGGCCTTCAGCAACGGCCGGAACATTCTCCCCCCATTGAGTTCGCGTGCCAGGGTGGCATTGGGTACGTGGGCGGCCAGCCAATTGTGGACGTCCGGTCCCTCCCACGGGCCGATGGCGATGGATCTCGGCACCGGCATCGGCGGTTGGAAGTTCCAAAGACGATGGATTTCCGTCTGGTACAGGTCGGGGTAGGCCGGAACATTCGTGCCTGATGTGCCGCGCAGACGAATCTCATCGCGGACAATCAGATTGTTCATGGTGTTGTGGAGAAACCCAAAGAAAGTGTGGATTGGAACCTGCACCGGCTCTTCAAGGAACCTGCCCTGCGGTGCCGGACCGTTGCGCACCGGTACCTGTGGCAGCCCGGACCAGGCCGTGATGCCGGACACGATGTTGAAGGCGAACAGCAGGGGTTCGTTCCCGTTTGTGGCCAACACGGCAATGACGGATGCATCCGGTCCGAAGCCGAGGATCTCCGCCGTCAGGTCCTGATCCAGCGGCAGGGGCGCGTGTCCACCACCGCTGAATCGCAGACGACGCCACAGCATCCGGGCCCGGTCCTGGCGTTGGGGGTGCAAATAGAGGCTGTGCATCAGGCAGTAAAGCGCGCCTTCCGCCGCGGCGGAAGGTAGGGCTCCCAAGTGGTCGAGTGCTTCCTCCGCGACGATATCCACCGGGTTTTGGGCCATGGCGGCCAGGACCGCGCAGGCGTCGGTCTCCGACAGGTGTCGCAGTACCTCGTGGACACGGGCGCGCTGGTCTGGCTCAATCTCGGCAAACTGCCGGGCGTACTCCACCAGGACCGCCGGGAATTGGGCGCGAGCCGACAGCGCTTCCCTGAGACTTGCCAGAATCACCTCGTTTTGGTCACCGACATCCTCCAGGTATGACGTTTCCACCTCGGTCTCAAGGTAGGTTTCCAGAAGTGTGGCGGCCGAGAGCCGCGCCTGGGATGATCGTCGGCTGTTGAGGATTACGGCGTTGAGGACCTCGATGGCCCGTTGGCGATCAAGGCGCCTCACGATCTGACCGAGTGTGTTGCGCGTCTTGAAGTCCGCGTCGTCCAGGAAATCCACAACCCCCTCCAGAATGGTTTCCGGATGCAAACGGCCGAGCAGATCGTCGAGGCGCAGCTTGAATTCCGGACCCGACGCGATCGCGGTCATTCGCACAATGGCGGTTCGGACATCGTCCGATGGGGACTGGCTGTTCATGGATGCGGATTGGGACTTCGTCGGGCTCTCGGTTGGAACAGCGTACTCGAATCCCGCGGGTTTGCGCGACCGTTGGGGGCCGGGCATCCGGGTTCCAATGCATGTGGGAGCCACCGGTTCAGTCTGGCATTATCCATCTTGGGGCCGGTCGAGCCGTGATCAGCAGGGCCTGCAGCACCCCATGCACGGCAGAGGATCCTGAGTGGTGCGCGTGCATGGTTTGGAAGCATGGATAATCTCCCTGCTGCATCCGGGCACGCCGTTGGAGTGCCGAGTTTGTGTATCTACAATTCTTCCCGTCAACATCCAATCAACAGGTGGTGCCATGAAGGATGTGTATCAGGTTTGTCTGCTTGGCTGCGGTCACCGGGGCCGGGCTCAGGCGCGGGCCTACACGGCCCATCCGCGCATGCATCTGCGCGCCTTGTGCGACGTTGATCGGGACCGGCTGAACCAATTGGGTGCGGAGTTGGGCGTGACCTCGCTCTATGCCGACCTGGATGAAATGATTCGGAAGGAGCGCCCGGACATTGTTCTGATCCCGACGGCCACCCAGTTTCATTTCCCCTTGGCCAAACAGGTCCTGGAACACGGATGCCACATCGATGTGGAAAAACCGGTCAGCGAACATCTCGATCAGGCCGACGAGTTGTTGCGTCTGGCGCGCAGCCGCCAACTGCGGATTGCGGTGCATCATCAATGGCGGACCGCGCCGGCTGCGGCCGCGATTGCCAAGGCATTGCAGGAGGGCCGTATTGGCAAGTTGCGCTACATGTATGCCAGCGGCAAGGGATACTACGGAGGCTACGGCCTGCCCAACATCGGCACCCACCTCCTGAACATGCTCTTTGAGCTGGCCGGCCACGTCCGTACGGTTGCGGCCAGCGTCCTGACCGACGGGCGCGACATTGGCCCCGAGGACGTGCTGCATTCCCCGGCCGGCATGGGCATCGTGGCCGGCGAAAACGTGACGGCCTTGCTGGAGTTCGAGAACGGGGTCTGCGCAACCTTGTTGCAACACCGCTTCGAGACGATGGATGTGAATGCCCACGTGGTCGAGGTGTATGGTTCCGAGGGGCGGCTTCTGTGGCGGCCGCACGGTGCCTTTTGGCTACCCTCCCCGGCTATTCCGCCCGGCCCGAACCTCAGCAATCCGCCCGGCGAAAACGCCCACTGGGAACCGCTGGAACCTCTTGTTCCCGACGCTTGGGATGCGGGCATGGACTGTCAGGTGGACGAGTTCACCTTTGTGGACCACTACGCGCGGGCCTTGGACGAAGACCGGGATCATCCCAGCAGTGGCCGGGAAGGCCGCCATGTTCTGGAGGTAATCAACGCCATCTTCCTGTCCGCGGTGGAGCGCCGATTGGTTTCAATTGCGGACTTGCCGCGCAGTCACCCCCTGATGGAGTTCAGGAAGGCCGCGGGCTTGTCGCCCGAACCGGAACCGGCCCCCTTCAACCCCTGGGAGTGGTTGGCGGCCGAGGATCGGCGTCTGGGGCGCTGAAGGCTGAGCCGCGACTGTCGATTGTGGAACGGGCGGATTCAGTTCCCGGGATTGTTCCCCGGTAGCAGGAACAACTCGCATTGGCTTGTCCGCGGGACCAACGTCGGAACCTTGAACCCGGCCGGTGATACCGGGCCAACTCGGACAAAATCAAGGCAAATCGATCCAATCTGTTTTACAATTCCCGTCCCAGCGCGGAGGCGTGGTGTAGCGGTTAGCATATCGGCCTGTCAAGCCGAAGGTCGCGGGTTCAAATCCCGTCGTCTCCGCCAGGTGAGGAGAGGGGACCAACTTTGGTCCCCTCTCTGCTTTGGCACGGATCGGATGTGCCGATTTGGAGTCGGGTCAATCCGGAACGTTGAGCTCCAGTTCATCGAGCCAGACGGTGGCCGGAGCGTCGCTGGGGGCACGCCAATCGCCGCGGGGCGACAGGGAGCCGCCCGAACCCACCTTGGGACTGTTGGGTACGGCCGTGCGCTTGAACTGCGAAATCTGAAAGAACCGGAACAGGAACACGTTAAGCCAGCGCTTGATCTCCGCCAGCGAGTACTCGTTGCGCGTATCCTCGGCCAGAAACTCCGGCCAGGCACCCTTGCTGCGATCACCCCAGGCCTGCAGGGCGAGCCAGGCCACCTTGGACGGGGCATGGCCGAAGCGGGAGATGTAATAGAGGTGGAAGTCCTGCAGTTCGTAGGGGCCGATCGTCTCCTCCGTCTTCTGGGCCGGTTGGCTGTCGCCATCGCCGCCCGGCACGAGTTCCGGGGAGATTTCGGTGTCCAGGATGCGCTGCAACACGGCACCGGTGGTTTCATCGAACTGCCCTGAGTGGATGTTCCAGCGGATCAGGTGCTGGATCAGGGTCTTGGGCACGGAGCCGTTGACGTTGTAGTGGCTCATCTGGTCGCCCACGCCGTAGGTGGCCCAACCCAGTGCCAGTTCGCTCAGGTCGCCGGTACCGACCACCAGGGCGTCGTTGTGGTTGGCCAGCCGAAACAGGTGGGAGGTCCGTTCCCCCGCCTGCACGTTCTCGAAGGTGACATCGTACTCCGCTTCCTCTTCGGCAAACGGGTGTCCCAGATCCCGGAACATCTGCATGGAGCTGGGGACGATGTCGATCTCCCTGGCCGAAACCCCAAGGGCATTCATCAGGGCATGGGCGTTGGACCGGGTGCCGGCGGTCGTGGCGAACCCCGGCATGGTGTAGGCCAGAATGTCCGTGCGCGGCAGGCCCAGGGTGTCCATGGTCTTGGCCGAGACAATCAGGGCCTGGGTCGAGTCCAGACCGCCGGACACGCCGATGACGAGTTTGCGGATCCCGGTGGCTTCAAGCCTCTGGGCCAGCCCCGACACCTGGATGTTGTACACCTCCGCCGCGCGTTCGTGACGTTCGGTTCGGCTGCTGGGCACATACGGGAACCGTTCGATCGTCCGCAACAGGCCGCGGGCATGGTCGGGCGGGTCCCATCGGAAAGTCACCGTTTCCATGCGCGCCACGGCGTCGCGGTGGACGCGGGCACTGTCTCCGAAACTGGTCAGCCGCATGCGGTCCTGGACGAGTTGCCGACAGTCCAGATCCACCAGGGTTGTGTGGCTGTCGTGCCGAAACCGTTCCGATTCCGCCAGCAACCGGCCGTTTTCGTAGGCGATGGCATGCCCGTCCCAGGCCATGTCCGTGGTTGACTCGCCCCAGCCGGCGGCGGCATACAGGTAGGCGGCAATGCAGCGGCCGGAATGGGCCGCGCACAACTGGTGGCGCCAGGCGCCCTTGCCCGTCGTGATGTTGCTGGCCGACAGGTTGGTCAGAATCGTGGCCCCGGCCAGTGCCGCGTGGGAACTGGGCGGGATGGGGGTCCAGACATCTTCGCAAATCTCGACGTGGAACGTGACATCCGGCGCACCGTCGGCGGCAAAGAGCAGATGGTTGCCGAAGGGAACGGTTTGGCCCAGAAGGTCGGCTTGGGTCCGGTGGGTATGGCTGGCCGAGGTGAAGTGCCGTTTTTCGTAGAACTCCCGGTAGTTGGGCAGGTAGGTTTTGGGCACCACACCCAGGATGGCTCCCGACTGGAACACGACCGCACAGTTGAAGAGGTGTCCGCCGAAGCGCAGGGGCGCGCCGACGATGCCCACGGTGGGCAGATCGCGGGAGTCGGCCAGGAGTTCGTTCAGGCTGTCGAGAACTCCCTGCAGGAGCGCGTCCTGGTGCAGGAGATCGTCGATGCTGTAACCGCTGAGCCCGAGTTCCGGGAACAGGGCCAGGACCGCGCCGCGTGCGTGGCATTCCCTAAGGGCCTTCAGGGTTTCCCCGGCGTTGGCCGCGGGGTCCGCGAGCCGTACGCGCGGCGTGCAGAGACCTGCGCGCACGAAACCGTGGCGGTACGGTGAATGGAAATTCAAAACGGGTTGGGGTTGGTCTGGGACGGAGGATTCCGGCTGGAACGGCCGGCAGGCAGATTAGCACAGGGTCCGGGGAAGGCCGGAAGGCGACGGCCGGGGGCTGCGGATCAGCAGGTTCAGGTCGCAGTTTGTAGGAGCATTGGGTTTCAAGGCAGGGCGGGGTGTGCAACTGCCGGATAGCCCGAGCCATACCCCCGAAGTGTCCGCATGTCCGGTTATTCCAGACAGCTGCTGCAAACGCGTGGCACAGATTGTGCTGACTGTGCTGCTCCAATGGCTGGAACTGGCCAGTGGAGGCGGTGTTGTTACTCAACGGTATGGGAGGCCCCAAATCAACCGACTGCCGACGCGGACCCCATTCGTTGTCCGCACTGCGCTTTCAAACATTGAATGCCACTGGATGGTGCCTTGGCGACCGATCTCAAACCTGACACAGTGACATTCGACCAACCGCGATCGATTTCCGAAGGACCGCCAGATTTCACCAAGCGACTTACCAGCTGTCGCCCGTGCCGTTCCGAAGGGTCAAATCGCGGAGGCGGCACTGCCCAACCGGGTGCGAACGGCTTGGCGCAGGCCGGCCGGGTCCGCATC
>CAZMKQ010000024.1:36522-38956 GCA_964566955.1 uncultured Caldilineaceae bacterium
GCCGGCCTTCCTCCTTCACCGCGAAGTAGCCGCGCTGGTATTCCTGTGCCGCCATTGCCAACTCCTCAGGGGTGGTAATCTTCTGTAGGTCATAGTGTAGAGCATCCTGGATCGCTTGGTCGTGAGCACTCTGTTCCGCCCAGGCGAGCATCGTCAATTTCATGAAGTCCACCAAGGCGCGTACCGTGTGCGGGTCCGGTAGGGCCGCGACGTTCGCCGGAAAGTTTCCCGTCAGCAGTGCGGAGGGAGTCCGCGTACGCTCCGCCTGCACCATCAGCTCCAGTTCCCGGGGCAGGTCCCAAGTGTGGAAATTGCCGTGCAAAACGTCCATGTATAGGTACGGGAACAAGGGTGCCGGATTGGACACGCGTCCGCCCGTCAGCACGTCCATGCCCGGTGGATTCCAGGCTCGTGTCCCGGTGTAGATCAGGAGCAGGCACGGCAGGGGCGGGGGCCGCCGCCGGCTGAAGTGCTCCGCGCGGTCGAGCGCGACTACTGTGCTGCTGGCATAGGCCAACAACCGCATCATAATGAGAAAGTCCGGCGCGGACTGCACTTCGCAGGCCAGAAGCACGCTTTCGCCTTGCCGGGTGTGGAAGCGCCAGCACCAGTCCTGGATTTGCTCCAGCAGGTCGCCCCACGCCGACAGGTTCCGGACCGTGGGTAGGTCGCGAATGGAGTCCAGGTCGGGATCGCCCAGCTCCAGCCGTCGGCAGGCGAGCGAGATCCAGGCCCGCGCGATGCCGTCGTTGTCGAACAGTAGCTTGTATTTGCGGTCGGACAGGGCCATGGCTTGCGGTTGGGGCGGACAGTTGCTGGATTAATCTTGGCACAAATCACCAAGTGGGATGGCGGGAGACCCAGCCATACGTCACACTCTGTTACAGACTCAGGAACCCGCCAGCAAAGTCGTCCTGGGATGTACAACAGTCCCGTACAAGCCGAAAGGCTCCTGAAACCTTCTCACCGCATTAACCCTTTGCCTTTGCGGCCTGCGTACATCGCTATCCGGGAACAATCCACCGATACCGCATTATGGTATCGGACGATTGTTGTTTCGTTCCGGTCGTTCTTTCGGGGTGGACAACTGCATGCGTGCGCCTGCAGTTGCAAAACACCTCATGTGAGTGCAGGATCCCTGCATGCGCAAACAACTGGTCGTTTCCCCATTGCTCCTGTTGTTGCTGGTACTGTCTGCTTGTAGGGCTGCAGTGCCAACGACCAGCGACGAGGTTGCCGAAGCTGAAAAATCAGCAATTTCGTTCTGGTATGACCCGGCGGTGGATGGTGAAGGTGCCACCTGTTACCAGACCACCGTCATTGATCCCTTCAATGAGATAAGCGACACGATTTTCGTGGACGCCGTAGCCCAGTCCGAAACCTGGAATGCCACCCGCGCGGCCCTCGCGGCCGGCGAAGGCCCGGACATCGTCCGCACCCCCGGTCCGTCCTTCGTCGTCGATCTGGTGCAGGCCGGTCAGCTGCTGCCCTTGGATGACTACGTCGCCTCCGAAGGGTGGGACAACCTGTTTGTCAGTTGGGCGCTGAGCCTGGGAGAAGTTGAAGGCACCGTCTACTCGCTGGCCGACGAACTTGAAACCCTGGTCCTGTACTACAACAAGACCCTGTTCGAGCAGAAGGGCTGGACCCCGCCGTCCACGGTCGCCGAGCTGCACGAACTGGCGGCGGTCATTGCGGCGGACGGTATCGTTCCGTTCGCGCACACGAATGCCGAGTGGCGTCCGGCCAACGAGTGGCATGTGGGCGAGTATTTCAACCACGTGGCAGGCCCGGACCGCGTCTACCAAGCCCTGACCGGCCAGATTCCGTGGACGCACGAGGACTTCGTGGCTTCCGTCGAGCTCCTGGACGAAGTGCAGCAGAACGGTTGGTTCTCCGGTGGCCTTGAGTTCTACCACACCTTGACCTTCGACGAGGTGCGCGGCATGCTTGGCCGGGGCGAGGCAGCCATGAACATCGAGGCTGCCTGGATTGCGGCCGATCTTGACACGCTGTATTTCACCGAGGAAAACGGCGGCATGGAATGGGACTGGATCCCAACTCCGTCCTGGACCGGCGATCCGATCTACACAATCGGCATGGGCAACACCTCGTCCATCAACCGCAACTCCGAGCATCCAGAAGCAGTGGCCGAGTTCCTGTCCTACAGCTTTTCGCCCGAGAGTCAGGCTGCGCTGCTCCGTAACTGCGGCAAGGCTCCCGCCCCTGTGCGGTTGACCGACGACGCCATGGAAGGTGTGGATCCGCGCATTGCGGCCATCTTCATCAACTTGGCGGCGGCTTCCGACAGCGGCGGCTACGGCTACACCACGTGGACCTTCTGGCCGCCCCGGAGCAACGCCTACATCTACGAGGAAATTGAAAGGGTTTGGTCCGGCGACATCACGGCCGAGGAGTACCTCCAGGGCCTGGA
>CAZMKQ010000025.1:0-23895 GCA_964566955.1 uncultured Caldilineaceae bacterium
GACGGTCCGGGGTTCCTGCGCTGTAGAATGGGGTTTGCTGGTCACGGTGCTCCTAATCACTGTGTCCGGTCGAGGGCCCGGTTCGCAGTCGGGTCCTCTCTTTCGCGGAAATTGTAGCACAAAAGTTTGACTGTCCACTATTCGATATAAGCCCCTTTGGATTCGGCTCGTGACTGTCCGGTTCCGTGACCGCCAACTCCACCCACTCCTTGGGATGCCATCGCCGTGCGAGGCATGGCCTGTCGGGGGACGGATGGCGCACGAGTGCCTATAATGGCTCCCATCCGCCGCGTGCCGGTGCTCCGTCAGCCTTCTTCATTCCATGTCCGACATGCGTCCGCAACCATCTCTGGCCGCGCTCCTGGAGAGCCTGCTGTTCGTTGCGCCTGAACCCGTGACGGTCCAGGCCCTGGCCCGGGTGGTGGACCGGCCTGCGCCGGTGGTGCGGTTTGCCCTGGAGGAGTTGGAGGAAACGCTTGAGCAGAACCAACGCGGCCTGCGGTTGCTGACCTTGGGACAGAAGGTGGCTTTGGTGACCATGCCCGAAGCCGGGGACGCGATCGACCGGTTTGTGGCCTTGGCCCGACGGTCGCGCCTGAGCCAGCCGGCCACGGAAACCGTGGCCATCATTGCCTATCACCAGCCGGTTACGCGGGCGCAGATCGAGGCCATCCGCGGCGTGGACAGTGCCCATGTGCTGCGGACGTTGCTGGCCCGCGAGCTGATTGAGGTGCGCGGCCGCAAGGAAACGGTGGGCAACCCGTTGCTGTACGGGGTAACGGAGCAGTTCCTTCTTTATTTCGGCATGACCTCGTTGGAGGAACTGCCGGAGCTGGATCCCGAGGCGGCCTCCAGGATCGAGGATGCGGCGGCGGAAGCCGACGATGCGGACTTGACAGGAGATGCCATCGAGTCGGTTGCCGAGTCGGAACTTCAACCGGACGCGGCACCCGTCGTTAGTTGACCTCGCCCAGTTCCCGGTAAAGGATCCACTGTCCTTCAGGTGCACCCGGTACCGGAGCGCGGTTGTAGTACAGGTCGAAGCAGCGTCCCTGTGCGGTGGCGATGCGGAAGTAGATTCGGCCTACGCCCCATGAACCGGTCTTGAGTGCCCGCGCCTTGTTGCCCGGGCGCATGTTGCGGGCCATGCGTCCGTGGCGGGAATGATCCCGCCATTCTTCCAGCAGCGTCTCCACGGCAAACACCTCCCCGTCCCAGACGAAGCGATCCGGGCAGTGCGGATTCTTGATCCTGACCGGTGCCTGGTCGAATTCGACCGTCACCGTCTCGTCGATGAAGCGAATGGCCTGCAACGGCATCGGCAAATTTGTGTTCCCCTATGTGAATCGGGTCGCAGTCCGCACAATTCTGCCCGGCGTTCTATGCATTCCGATCCAGGCCGCTGGTGAAGATGGCGGCCCACTGCCCGGCATCGGCCCGATCGAGAACCCGGACTTCGGCGACCCACTTGACCCATTGAAAGCCTCTGTGGCCCGG
Organism: uncultured Caldilineaceae bacterium; assembly: GCA_964566955.1. GTDB lineage: Bacteria > Chloroflexota > Anaerolineae > Caldilineales > Caldilineaceae > Bin34. The sequence goes on from CAZMKQ010000025.1 coordinate 1,498, forward strand.
TGCCACGAGGCGGAGGGGGCCGCCGTTGCCGGCGCGCAGCGGTGAACCTCCAACCTCCAGGGCGAGCAGTGCCTGGTCGGCTTCGTCCAGGGAAAGGCTCCAACGGTACCCGGTCACCGAACGGAAGCTGACGTACCGGGCACTCGGATCGGCTTGCGCGGCGGTCAACAGGTCGGACACCGGGATTCCGGTCCAGTCCTCCTCCTTGTACCAGCCGCCCGTACAGTCCAGAGTGGCCGTTGTCGTGGTCTGCCCCAGTTTCTGAAGGGCTTCCAGATTCAACTCCAACGGTTGCTGCACGCTGCCGGCAATCGAAAGTCTGAACCCGGCCGGATCGATGTGGGGAATTCCGTCGAACATCCACATCGTAACCGGCAGAGGGCCGTGAACCTCATGGGAGCCTGTGAAGCGCCGGTGCGCTCCCGGCCACTCAAAGGCTCGACCAGCAGCCTGCTGCGCCAACCAAGCGCCTGTGGCGGTGATGCCGGCGGCAGTACCCGCGATGAAGTTGCGCCGCGACAGCAACTGGGGCCGCGTGACGGGTTTGTTGCGCATCCACGCGTGTACGACTATTGCCACAAGGAGCAGGAGGGCAGCCACGACGTGGAGGTTTAGGCCCGTGGGATAGCCAAATGGAACCTGGGCGGACACCCAGATCGTGCCCGTGACCAATACCAGCAAGGCCAGCAGGCCCACCACGAGCGACAACACATTGGACTTGCGCTCCCGGCGGGGCGCCATGCGGCCTGCAACCCGGCCCAGCTTCCATGCCAGCAGAACCACCAGTGACAATCCAACGATGGCATGCACAGTCCAGAACCAGGCACCTTCCGGTTTGCCGATCAGGAACGTGCCCAGGCCGGAGAGGACTTCGAACAGAACCGTGGCCAACAACAGCCAGTCCACCACGCGAGGATGCATGCTGGAAAGTCTGGTCCATTTCCTGGACATTGTCCGACCGGTCCGGGATTCGGAAGTCTGCATCAAACCGCGAATGTCAAGGTTGGCAGGGGTTCTTGATGTGTGTCGCTGTCCGTGACGGGTTGCGCAACCGATTCGCCCGTGAACCCACAGGCATCGGCCCTATGTTGTACAGAACGGTTCGAACAGGGGTTCCGAGCGCCTGATGAAATGCTCCAATTGCCTGCCCGCTGGGTCCCATGCGGGCGGCAGGGAGGCCAAAACCGCCTCGATGCTGCCGCACTGCGCGTAGAACGACTTGCCCAGCAGTTCGGCCCATTCCGCGACCGCGGCCTGGCGTCGGAAGTAGCGGTCGGGTTCCTGCACTTCCTCCCAGGCAATCGCGGCTTCCCGTTCCACGACTTCACCCAGTTGCAAATCGCGGTAACGCAGTCTGGCCGTGGCCATGGCGCCTTGTGGTGCATCACCCAGCGGCCGCACTTCATAGAGGGCGGTTACGTTGGAGCGAAAGCCGATCTCCCCGAAGTCCTCGGTATCGTCGCGGAAGGACTCGTCCGCCTTGGCCCGGTTTTCATAGCCCAGCAGGCGATACTTGCGCACGGTCACCGGATCGAACTCAACCTGGATCCGGGCATCCCGCGCCGTCTCGTGAAAGACGGCCTGCGCAGGGCCGGCCAGGAAGTCAATCTCCCCGTCCGTGTCCTCGATGTAGTGGTAGGTGCCGTTGCCCCGGTTGGCCAGGCGTTCCATCATCACGTCGTTGTAGTTCCCCGAGATCCCAACGCCCACGGTGGTCAGGGTGGCTTGGCGCTGGGCCGCCTGGTCCACCACTTCCAGAATCGCGTCGGGCCCGGTCTCGCCGACATTGCCCACGCCGTCGCTGAATAGGACCATGCGCACCTTTTGGCCGCGCATCATGTCGTCCGCGGCGATGTCATAGCCCAGGCGGAGACCGGCCTCGGCATTGGTGGCGCCGGCGGTTCGCAGTCCCCGAATGGCCCGTTCCAGGTGAGGTGCATCTTCCGTGTCCTGCAGCGGCACAATGACCTCGGCGGTGCTCCCGTAGACGACCAGCGCAGCCCGGTCGGCCGGCACGGCCTGATCCAGCAGGCCCAGCATGATGCGCTTGGCCGCCTCCAGGCGATTGTCGTAATCCATGGAGCCGCTGATGTCGACAATGAAGATCAGCGACACCGGCTCCCGTTCCGTGGGAAAGGCTTGGGCCGCCACGCCCACGCGCAGAAGCACATAGCCTTCCGGGGCGAAGGGGGCAGGCGTTGCGTCCAGGTGCAGCGACAAACCCTCTTCCGCAGGACTGAACCCGCCTTCAAAGGCATTGACGTATTCCTCGATCCGTACCGCCTCGGGCGGGGGCAGCCAGCCGTCGCGCAGATAGCGCCGGCCCACGGCATAGGATGCGGTGTCGCCGTCCAGGGCGAAGGTGGACAGGGGATCCTCGTCGGCATCCACGAAGGGATTGACCCCGTAGTCCTCGAAGTACATCAGGGGCAGACGTTTGTTGTTCGGATTCGCCGTGCCTCCCGATTCAGGTCCCGGAACCGATGCGGATTGATTTGCCCTGGGCGCTGCCTGTGCGCTGGTGGCACTGTCAGCCTGCGGCGCGTTGGACGCCGCAGGCGACCCGGCCGCAGGCACCGCAACCGGGGCAGCGCAGGCCATTGCCAAAAGGCCGGCCAACAACCAGAGCAGAGCCCAAAACCATACAGTGTGGATCCGCATGGCCCCTCCTTAATATGTTATGGAAACAGATCTGTCCAGCCTCAATATGTTATGGAGGCAGATCTATCCGGGCAGGAACACGCTCAATCCCAATATAGTGTTCATGCCATGTCGGCATTTCGACCGCGTACTTGCCTGGCCACGCAGCATAGTTGATCGCGCCGGTGGCAATTGACCGGAACTGCCCTTTCCAGAAAGAGCCTGTCCAAACAGACAACCAAGCCAACCCGGAAGCAACCGGGTTGGCTTGAAATTGCAACGGGCGGGGCCGGAACATGCCGACGGAGAAGCGCCGGCGTTCCGCGCCTTGTGGAACTACAGGATTGACTGGTAGCTCGTCATGGCGGCTTCGGCAAGACCGTGCCAACCCTGGATCCCGGAACGGAACTCGCTCCAGGAGCTCAGGATGGAGCTGAAGTCCGGATCGGAAGCCGCGATTTCGTCGTACATTGCGAAGGCTTCGCCTTCGGCCGCCTGCAGGACATCGTCCGGGAACGGGCTCAACACCACGTCCGACGTCATTAGTTCCGCCAAGGCCGGAATGTTCTTGGCGTCGTAGGTGGCCATCATGTTGGTATTGGCCACATTGGCCGCGGTGGCAATGGCCGCCTGGTATTCCTCGGGCAGGCCGTTCCATTCGTCCAGGTTGACCTGCACCTCCAGCGTTGGTCCGGGTTCCCACCAGCCGGGGTAGTAGTAGAACTTGGCGGCCTGCTGGAAGTTCAGGCGGAGGTCGTCGTAGGGACCCACCCATTCCGCCGCGTCGATGGCCCCTGTTTGGAGCGCCTGGAAAATCTCGCCGCCGGGGAGTACCTGCACGGTCACGCCCAGCCGATCCATTACCTGGCCGCCCAGGCCGGGAATGCGCATCTTCAGGCCTTCCATATCGGCAATGGAGTTGATTTCCTTGTTGAACCAGCCGCCCATCTGGACACCGGTGTTGCCGGCCGGGAACTGAATCACGCCGAAGCGTTCGCCATAGAAGGCCTGCATCATTTCAAGACCGCCCCCCTGATGGAACCAGGCATCGTTCTGGCGGTTGGTCAGGCCGAAGGGCAGGGCTGTGCCGAACGCGGTTACGGGGCTTTTGCCCACGTAGTAGTAGGAGGCGGTGTGGCCGCATTGGACAGCACCCTGTTCCACCACGTTGAGGACCTCGAGGCCGGGTGCCAGTTCGCCGGCGGCGCGGACGTCGATCGTGAACTTGCCGCCGGTCAGGGCGCTCACGGTATCGGCGAACGTGGTGGCACCGCCGAAGATCGTGTCGAGCAGCGGCGGCCAACTCGTGGCCATCTGCCATGAAACTTCGGGCAGGGAGGCATCCGCAGCGGTTACCGCGGTCAGATCCTCTGCCGTACAGGCGCTGGCGCCGACAGCCGCAGTGGCCAAGGCGGCGGCTCCGAGAAACTTTCTTCTATTCATGCCGAAGCTCCTTTCGGCCTGTTCTGTTCAGGCCGCTGAATTGGGAAGACGAAGTGCATGACAACCCCTGACCCGCTGGTCAATGCGGAATTGCCTTCTGTCGGCAACGGTCATGTTCACACCGCAGCCTTGGGAAATTGTAATGAATGTCGGAGCGCGTGCGACGCGGTTCGCCGACAGTGCCGGACCTATTCCCTGTAGACCTCGCGCCGATGCCAGGCCAGATTGTCGGGATGAGGACGGTCGTCCGGATGCTCTGGGGCGCGGATACGGCTGCCCGGTATCGGCATGATCCAGCCACTGCCCCCGGGATCTTCAACGCGTAGCCGAGACGAGATTTCCAGACGAAGGTCGTCTGAAATCGTGAAGCCTCCCACATCAAACAGCTTCTGATGCAGGGTGCACAGGGCCAGGGCGTTGGCAAGGCTGAATTCACCCCCGTGGGAGTGCCAGTGAATATGGGTGAGCTGAATTCCCAGGGGCGTTCCGCCAACCCACACCCCGTTTCCGCAGACGGCACACCGGTTCCGGTATGCATTCAGGACCGTCTCCCGAAATCCCGCCACCACCGCGCGCTGCTGTGGGGCAGCCTGCGCGGAACGCGATGCCGGATCCCAAAGCTCGGACACACCCAGCATCTCGAGCAGGTCGGGTTGAACGCTTTTGGTGAAGTGCAGGTCGAGCAGGTGCAGCACTGTTTCCTTCATCAGGTAGCGGTCGTTGACCAGTAGGTCGTACACCGATTGCGGAAAGCCGCCTCGCGCGGTGGGCTCGGATTCGGAGGCGGTGGCCAATGTCTCCATTTCCCACAGGCCACTGTCTGCGAGAAGCCCGAAAGGCAACGCAGGTTGTGTTCCCGTCGGCGGTGGCCCGAACACCTCCAAAATCGGTTGTGCTTCGGCTGCCAGATTACTGTGTGCACGGAGGCGGGACGCGCCGTGAAGCACTCCCCGCACAGCCAGCAGGATCAGCAATGCCTTGCCGGGTGCCCGGCATCCGTCTCCGGAATGAACCTCCAGATCGGCGATGCGTTTGCGGAACGCGTCTTGCGACATAGCGGATGTGGGCATCAAATAACACTCTCCCTGGTTTGACGACGACCCTGAACTATCCGGCTCATCCATCGCCAATACGATAGCTGAACCCGGGCTTGGCGGGGACACATACTTGGCCCGTGGACGAGTATGGGATTGGTGGCATAGCCTTGACTATGGCGCGCCCGGCTGCCAAGAAGGCCGCGATGGTACCGCGAACCAGTGCGCTGATACATCTGGGGGTTTCCAGCCGTTGTGTCATCTGGCTGACCGACTCCTCGTGTTCATGTGCGCTGTTGCAATTTGTGTAGGACCGGCTGCGGGACGGACGCGCGCTGCTGGCGGAGGTCCTGAATCGCCTGCAGAGCTGCCCGGTTCCACGAACGGTGTCACTAGACGGAACATCCGCCCTGGCTTCTCATTGCAGTGCTATTGAGCAACATCGTGAATTTCTCCGATTGAAGTCCGGTTTCGTCAACTACAAGTTGACGAAACTTCTCTATTTCATAAAATGTCAACTTTCAGTTGTGTAATGGGAGAGACTGGCATGTTTGGAACTCGACTGCGGCTCGCCCGCAAGCAGGCAGGCCTTTCGATGCGGGCACTCGCCGAACGGATGGAACCCAAGATCACCGCACAGGCCATCAGCAAGTACGAGGCGGGCAAGATGATGCCTTCTTCGGCGGTTCTGGTCGGCTTTGGCAAAGCACTCGATGTCTCGCTGGACTTCCTCATGAGCACCCAGGTCGAGGCGCTCGACGGTCTCGAATTCCGCAGACACTCCCACACCTCCGCTCGCGACCGCGCACGCGCCGAAGCCGTCCTCATTGACAATCTGGAACGGTATCTGACCATCGAGGACATCCTCGACATGCCCTCGGTGGACGACTCCTTCAAGGCCCGTTGCTGTGATAGTGTCGCCACCGAACAACAGATTGATGCCAAGGCCGATGAACTTCGAAGGGCATGGGACCTCGGAATGGAGCCGGTGCCAAGTCTCTGTGCTCTCCTCGAGGATAGGGGTATAAAGGTGGTCGAAGCCGACCTCCCCGAGCACATCAATGGCTTGGCGTGCCATGTTCGGCGAAACGGCAAGCCTGTCGCCGATGCGATCGTCGTATCCAGTCGAACCAACGTCGAACGCAAACGCTTCACCCTGGCCCACGAACTCGCGCACAGGATCATTCGGTCTACCGGCAACCCGGCCATCAAACTGGAGAAAGCCATGAACCGGTTCGCGGGTGCATTCCTCATTCCGGGGCAACCTCTCCGGGAGGAAGTGGGGGCCACCCGTCACCGAATCACCTACTACGAAATCATGTACCTCAAGCATACCTATGGCGTATCGGCAGCGGCCATGCTGGTCCGCCTGGGTCAAGTCGGCATCCTGCGTCCTGCTACGGTCCAACGCGCCTTTTCCACTTTCGCCCGCCCCTGGCGCGCGACGGAACCGGAACCTATTTGCGCCAACCAGGGTTTTGGTGCATTCGAAAAACCCCGGCGTTTCAAACGCCTCGTCTGGCGCGCAGTTGGTGAAGAGCTGATCTCACCGGTCCGTGCAGCTGCGCTTCTCAATAAGCCTCTCGACAAGATCGAGCAACAGATCAATGGACCAGTTGTCCAGTGACGTGTGTCGTTGTCAATGACGCTTCCTGCCTGATCGACCTCCATAAAGGAGGACTGCTCGGGGCTCTTTGCAACCTGCCGTATCGATTGATCATTCCACTGCCCGTTCGGGCTTCGGAGCTCCTCGACTTCTCGGATCAGCAATGGCGGCACCTCGATGATCGAGGCATGATCACTCATGATCTGACTCCCATCGAGGTCGCGCAGGCCCTGGCACTCAAGGAGCGCCACCGTGCCCTGTCTGCAAACGACTGCTTCTGTCTTGTTACGGCACTTGCCAACCGAGGAATCCTCCTGACCGGCGATGCCCTGCTCCGCAAAGTCGCTACCGGCGAGGGGCTGCGCGTCCATGGCGTGCTATGGGTCATTGACGAGTTGGCCGTTGCCGGAGCCTGCGCCACATGCCTCCTGGTTGAAGCTCTCCGGACTTGGCAAAGCGACAGTGCAGTCTTTCTGCCTCAACACGAGATCTCCAGCCGCCTCACGTCGTTGGCCGGATAGCCTTGACATGTGCCTCGCGCGTGCGGGAGGAAACTCATCCTGCAACTCTTGTGGACATCGCTCCGGTCTTGGGTATTGGGTACGAGCCGGAGCCCATCCCCCGGGTCCCCCTATCGCCAGTCCGGGCGCGTAACGTTCTCGAACCGCCGCCCGGGCAGCTTCAGGCCCCAGGCACGGTGGGTGGCAATGTTCATGGTGTTGTCGATGCGCGAAACCTCGCCTTGGATTACCACCAGCGGCTGCTTTAGTTCCTGCTTGTACGCCTGCCAGACATCCGGCCAGACCGCCACCGGAATCAGGCCCCATTCATCCTCCAGCGTCATGAAGACGGCCTTGGCCAACGGGCGCTGACGACGCACCACGCGCCCGGCCACGCGCACGATTGTGCCGTGCGCAATCCCGTCCAGCTGGTTGCTGCGCAGCACATCGTCGGTCAATTGGGGCCGCGCCAGTTCCATCACATGGCCGACCGGCGACAGCCCCAGTGTGGCGTACTCGCCCAGCATGCGGTCCGCCGCGCTTTCGGGGGCCAGATCCGCCATCACCCCGTCCACGGGCAGATCCAGTTCGGGATGGCCGCTGCGCTCGGGACGATGGCGCACGCCGATTTCCCACAGGGCCTGCCGGCGGTTCGTCACGCCCGGCAGGTTGTCCACGGCGCCGGCTCGCACCAGGTTTTCCAGGGCCGCCTGCGGCAGGCGGCTGCGGGAGACCAGGTCGGCCAGGTTGGCGAAGGGGGCGTCGGCCCGTGCCGTCAGCAGGGTTGCGGCCAATCGCGCATCCAGCCCCTTGACCTGGGTCAGCCCCAGGCGCATGGCCCGCGGCCCGTCCGGCACGGTCTTGAGGTCGGAACGGTTCACATCCGGATGGTGCACTGTCAGGCCCATGTGCCGAGCCTCCACTTTCAGGGTCTCCGGATCCCAGAAGCCCATCGGCTGCTGGTTGAACAGCGCGATGAAGAACTCCAGCGGCCAGTAGCGCCGCAGCCAGGCCATCTGGTAGGCCGTGAAGGCAAAGGCCAGGGCATGCCCTTCCGGAAACATGTAGTGGGGATTGAACTTGGCGAAGATCCGGGCAGCCGTCTCCTCCGGCACGCCGCGGGCGGCCGCACCTGCGCGGAACACGTTCCAGTAGTGCGCGATTAGATCCTCGTTGTTGCGGCGGGCAAAGGCCCGGCGCAGGAGATCCGCCTCGCGCGCAGTCAGACCGGCCACATCCATGCCCAGGTGAACCACCTGATCCTGGAAGAGAATGATGCCCAGTGTGCGCGCCAGTGCCTCTTCCTCCAGCGGATGGTCGTAGTCCCAGGCCGCACCGCCGCGGCGGCGCAGGAACTCCGCCACCCCATCGTTGGCGCCCACGCCCGGCCGCACCGCGGCCACTTCCATGGCCAGGTCGTAGATGTTCTCCGGCCGCAGGCGCGTGATCGTTTGCATCTGGGCCGCGCTTTCCACTTGGAAAACGCCCACGGTCTTGCCGGCTCCCAGGTCCCCGTAGACGGCCGGGTCCGCAATGTCGATGCGACTCAGATCGAGGTTGGTGCCCGTGCGTTCCCGAACCAGTGCCACGGCCTCCTGCATCTGGGAAAGGGCCCCCAGCGACAGCAGGTCAATCTTGACGAAGCCGGCGTCGTCCACGCTGTCCTTGTCCCACTGGCAGACCACGCGCCCTTCGATGGCGGACGGCTGCACCGGCACCATATCGGTCAGCGGGATGGAGGAAATCACCATGCCGCCCGGGTGCTGGGCCACGCCCTTGGGAAAGCCGCCCAACTGGCCGGAGAGGGCGGCCAGTTCCCGCCAGCCCGGCTGCTCCAGCTTGTCCCGGTAGCCCGGCAGAGTAGTCAGTTCGTCGGCCAGTCCGCGGACCCTGGATTCTGCGATGTTGGCCAGCCGTCCGATCTCTTCCGGCGGCAGGCCCAGGGTGCGGCCCAGATCCCGGATGACACCCCGCGTCTTGTAGGTGGCGAACATGCCGGTCAGGGCTGCGTGTTCCCAGCCCCACTCCTCAATCAGACGCAGGATCAGCTTCTCCCGAATGTCGCGCGGAAAGTCCAGATCGATGTCCGGCGGACCGGCCATGTCCTCCGGCATGAAGCGCTCCAGGGGCAGGTCGTAGGCCAGCGGATCCACATGGGACAGGCCGATGAGATAGCCCACCACCATCACCACGGAGGAACCCCGCCCCCTTCCGGGTGCCAGCCATGGAACCGGTATGTCCCGATCCGCATGCCCCAGGTCCCGTATCACCTCGCGCGCCAGTTCGATTACGCGGTGGTAGATCAGGAAGAAGCCGGCCAGCCGATGCTGGCGAATTCGGCGCAATTCTTCATCCAAACGGTCCCGGACCCGGCGCGTCACGCGTCCGTAGCGGTACCGGGCGGCCTCCCGGCACAGGGCTTCCAGCCAGCTTTGGGCATCATGGCCCCGAGGCGTCGGGGCATCGGGAAAGCGGTAGCGGTCGGTCATGTAGTGCTCCAGGTTGAAGCCGGCGCAGCGCTCCGCAATACGCACGCTGTTGGCCATGGCTTCCGGATGGTCCTGGAACGGAAGTGCCAGTTCGGCCCCGCGCTTGAGCCAGTACTGGCTGTTGGCCTTCAGGTGGGCGCGGGCTTCGGACAGGGAGCTGTTGAGACCGATGGCCACCAGGACATCGTGCAGGCGGGCCCGGCTGCGGTCGTGGTACCAGACCTCGTTGGTGGCCACGCAGGCCACGCCGCAGTGGTCCGCCAATTCCCGCAGACGCCGGTTGCGCTCGCGGTCGCCATGCACCAGGTGCTGCTGCAGCTCCAGAAAGACGGAGCCGCGTCCCAGCCAGGCAATGGCCTGTTCCACGATCTGTTGGGCCTCACGCCAGTGACCGGCCTCAATCCGGTCCGCCAGCAGGCTGCCGGGCGCCCCGGTGAGTTGAATCAGGCCGTTGCCGTCAACCAGCTTTGCCAACTGTCCGGCAGGCAGTCGGGGTGTGCGCCGCTGGCCGTCCCGATGGGCCTGCGAGAGCAGGCGGCAGAGGGCCGCGTAGCCATGCCCGGACTCCGCCAGCAGGGTGAGGGAACCGCTGCGTTCCCCTTCCTGCACCATTAGGTCGGCACCGGTGACGGGCTGGATGCCCAGGTTGTTGGCAAGACGGGCAAATTCCAGGGCACCACACAGATTGCCGGTGTCGGTCAGGCCCAGCGCCGGCTGTTCCAGCTCGGCCGCCTTGGTCAGCAGTTCCGAGACGGAGGAGGCACCGGCGTGGAAGGAATACCAGGAGTGGGCGCGCAACTCCACATAGTCTTGCGACATGCTCAGTAGTCCTGTTGGAACCAGTCTCCGCTCTCCAGATCGCGGAAGACGGTGATGCGCTTGCCGGGATCCAGTTCCAGCCGGCAGTAGCGCCGTCGTACCTGTTCCCGGTGCCACCATTCGGTTTCCACCTCCCACAGATCCAGAATGCGGGCCACCCGCTGCCAGCGACCGTTGCCGGCCAGGTCCACCCGGTGTGGCAGGGAGGGCCGTCTGCCGCTCTCCACGGCCAGCGGGCGGGGCATGTTCAGGGGATTCAGTTCCTCGCCCAGGGCCCAGCGCCGCTCCGGCAGGCGGGACTCCGGCTCGATCGGAATCAACCGGTCGGCTCCCGCGATCAGGCCGGCCAATCGCGTTTGGGACTGGGCCTTGTCGGCATCGCCCCACAGGGTGTGCTGGCGGCCGATGGTGCGTTGGCTCAGGCCGGTGAGGGTCAGGGTAAGGTTCTCCAGTTCTCCGACCGGATAGCGGGAAGCTCCGTCCGGGCTGCGCGCAGCCAGTCCGCTTTGCAGGAGGCGCAGCATTTCCTCGCCATCGCTGATGGCCGTGTTCAAGGTGCGCTCAAAGTGCCAGGTGCCGCCCTCGGCCAGGGAACCCCTGACCATGGCGCGGCGCACGCCCCGGTTGTGGAGTTCACGACGTTGCCAGATGCGCTGCGAGAGTGCCTGCAGGCCGGCTTCCAGCGTGGTCACGGAGTCGGAAGGAAAGGGGAAGTCCAATTGCTCCTGGACGGAGACGGGCAGTGTGGCCGGTACCACCGGTTCCCGATCCACGCCCCGGGCCAGTTCCCAGGCCCGGCGGCCGGCCGGACCGAACTGGGCTTCCAGGACACCCGCGGACTGGCGCGCCAGTGCACCGAAGGTGTGAAGGCCGAAGATGTGCAGGCGGTCCACCATTTCCAGGGATATGGGCAGTTGACCGACTGGGAGGGGAGCCAGCCGCCGGCACACGGTCTTTTGATCCCCGGATAGGCGCTGTACCCCGCCGGCTTCGGCCTGCAGGGCGGCGCAGCGGGCCGGGAACTTGCCGGCGGCCACGCCCAGACGGGGTCGCCAGTGGCTGTCGCAGGCGGCCAGCAGGGTCTGGTGCAGATTGTCCGGGCCGCCGTACAGGCGGGCCACGCCGGTCAGGTCCAGATGAAAGGTGCCTGGTTCCCCCGGTTCAATGCGATCCGTCACCTCGGCCAGGGCTGCCAGCAGATCGTGGGACACCTCCTCGTAGTGCGCCGTGTCGGCCCACAGGGCCACGGCCTCCTTGCAGCGGGAGAGGGCTGCCTCAAGCGGCTCCCCGATGCGTGCTTCACCAGCCTGCGGCGTGCGATCCAACACACGCGGCCGGCCGGTGCCGCCATCGCAGATGATCAGCGGTCGTCCCTCCAGTTCGGGACGGCGGCGCAGTTCCGCCTTGGCCGGCAGATGGGTGATCAGCAGGCAGCCGATGGGTTTTGCGGGCGGATGCACGGCAGTCTTGGCTCGATGGGGCAAGGAGGGTTCGGGAACATGAGCGTACCAATATACGAATAATATATCAAATATACTCATGAAGCAATCCGGTTGCCTTGCCTACAGTGGCGGATCGGGACGTTTGCGGCCTGTTTATGCGGAACAGCGATGTGAACAGGAAGAACCTCGCATGCAGTACGGCTTCGGGGGCACATGTCGCCAACGAGTGCGGGATCCGGTCCGTTTCAGGTTTCGGGCACGCGGGCACATGGTGTTGCCGGTAGAGGGAAGGGACTGCCTGCTCGGCATCGGCCGTTCCGTCCGTTGGCAGTAGACTCGTCCTGTCGACTCACTTGACCAAGGACCGGAACCCATGCAGGCAGCTCTTGTGGGACTGCAACATCCGCATGCCATGTCGCACCTGGCCACGCTGCAGCAACTGCCTGAGGTGGAATCCATCGTGGTATGCGGCGAGAGCCGGGAGGATCTGGAACGGGCCAAGGCCGGACAGGGCGCCAAGGTGACGGCCTGGTACACCGACCCGGCCGCAATGCTGAAGGAGCATCGCCCCTTCTTTGCCATTGTCTGCGTTCGCAACGACCGCGGACCCGCCAGTTTCAGCCGGGTTCTGGAAGCCGGCGTCCACCTCATGGCGGAGAAGCCCATTGGCCGCAATGCCGCGGAAACACAACAGGTTCTGGATACGGCCGCTCAAGGCGAAGCCCTGCTGTCCGTCTGCTATCAGACCAGGAGCTACCCGGTCTTCCGCCAGATGCGGTCCGTCCTCCGGGAGGGCCTGCTTGGGGAATTGCTGTCGGTGGAGGTCCGGGCCCTCTATACCCAGGTCAAGGACCGCAACCCGCGCCACTGGCTGTTCAACAAGGAGCATGCCGGAGGCGGCGTGATCTCATGGCTGGGGTGCCACGACCTCGATCGCATTCGGTTCATCACGGACGAGGACTACGCCACCGTGTCCGCCCAGGTGGCCACGCGCAGCGGCGAGGACATCGACGTGGAGGACATGGCCAATCTGTCGTTGACCCTGGAGTCCGGGACGCTCGTGTCGATGCATCTGGGATATGTGCTGGGCCAGAGTGGATCCGGGTACCACAACCCGGCCGGGAACGACGTGTACCTCGGCGTGAACGGTCGGCTGGGTCGCATGTACGTGACCGGCATTGGCCTGGGCGAAGCCTCCCGGCTGTACGTGGAGACCCTGCACCCTGCGTGGAAGGCGGCCCCCAAGCGCGCCTTCGAATTCGAGATTGCGGATTCCCCGGCCTACTGCGGCGTGGCCGGGGAGAATTTCATCCGCCGCTTTGTGCACGCGGCCCAGGGGCGGGTGAAACCCCTGACCACGGGCGAGGATGCGCTGCATGTGGCGCGCGTGATGGACGCCGCCTATGCCTCCAGCGAAACCGGACGCAGGATTGCCCTTGTGTAGCCTCCGATCCGCGGTCAGTCCCCAGTGTCGGAGCCGTGCGGTACCAGGATCATGGCGGCTTCCACGTTCTTCAGGTCGTCGGCCGACGCCAGGGACAGTGTGGCCAGGTTGCCTGCCAGCCAATCCGGCAACTGATCACAGTAGTGCTCGCTGCCCGGATGTCCGGACTGTCCCGCGGCGTCAATGGAGTAGAGGTCCGGTGCGTCCGGCTCCAATTCAGCGACGATGCGATAGTTGGCTCCCATGTTGGCCGCGTAGTTGGGGTCCATGCCGGTGTTGCAGACGGTGACCCCCGAACCCCCGACGGGATGGCCGCCGCGGTCCAACAGTTCGCCTATGGCCTTGATGTAGGTCAGGGGATGGTGGAGATGGATGCGGTGCAGCCGTCCCCACGTCCACCGATCCATGTCCGTCCCCAACTGCGTCTCAAGCTGGCGGCAGATTTCCAGCATGGTCCGGGATACCTCATTGCGGCGGGTTTGCTCATTCTCGAACCAGCCTGCAGGATCGCTTGCCAACAAGGCGTTGGCAAGCCCGGCGATACTGTCGGCCACCTGGACGGCCACAGCGGGAGGAAACCTTTGCGACGCGACACTGAGTTGCCATTTCGCAAAGAAGGTTTCGAAAAGCGCACCCCCCACTGCATCCGGCTCCATGTGGCAGTCCCATGCCTGCAGCCGCACCGCGGCTTCCCGCACCAACGGGGCGGGGTGCCCGTCCAGCAGGTGCAACAGGTGCGACAGGCAGTCCCTGGCCCTGAGCGACAGCGTGTCCGCCTGCATCTCCATACAGGCCTGGCGCGTCATCCGGTCGTCGGCTTCCAGCAACTGTCGGACGCGTTGTGCGCGGTGGCCGCTGGCCCAGGTCCCGGACAGCGGATAGGGGTAGTCGTCGCCGGCGGTGCGGTTGTTGGCCGTGCGAATCCAGCCCTGCTGCGGATTGGACATGGCCGGCAGTCCCCTGAAGGGCACCACGCCCTGCCAGGCATCCTCCGGTTCCCATGCCTTGCGGTATCCGCGGTGCCAGTTCCGGCGGATGGGAATGGCTCCCGTGCACTGGTAGCCGATATTGCCTTCCGTGTCGGCAAACACCATGCTCAAGGTCGGCACGCGCCAGTCGGCCAGCGCGGCCCGGAACTCGTCGCACGTGCGCGCCCGGTTGGTCTGCATCAGGACGCCGATTTCGGCACCCCGCTCGGTTTGGCCGTCCGGTCCCAAGGTGGCGCCCATCCACCGCAGCGAGACGGGTTCGCCGCCGCGGGCGGCCTCCGGCAGGAGGTGATCGACAATCGGGCCCGTGGGCGAGAAGACCACTTCGAGGTCCACGGGATCTGCATCCTTCACCTCGATGCGTTCCGTCAGGGAACGGGCGGGGATCCACTTGCCACCGGACAGGAACCGGTTTGGGTGGTCCGTGTCGGTTCTTTCGCGGTACAGATCCCGTTGGGAACAGATGTTGTTGGTGATGCCGAAGGCCAGATTGCGGTTGCGGCCGAACAGCAAACCGGGCACGCCGATGTAGCCGGCGCCGGCGGCATCCAGTCCCGCGCCGTCCGCCAAGTGTGCCTCGTACCAGCAGGAGACGGCATTGAAGGCA
Source organism: uncultured Caldilineaceae bacterium (assembly GCA_964566955.1). GTDB lineage: Bacteria > Chloroflexota > Anaerolineae > Caldilineales > Caldilineaceae > Bin34. The sequence continues at coordinate 16,511 of CAZMKQ010000025.1, forward strand.
ATGTGGGGATCGCTGGCCAGCAGGGGATGGCCGGACCGGGAACGCGATCCGGCCACGATCCAGTTGTTGCTGCCGACGGCCTCCTCGGGATCGCCCACGGCCTGCCCCACGGGATCATGCAGGGAAGCCGGCAACGCACCGGGCGGCAGGATGCTCTCCGCGTCCGCTTCGCCCTGCAGGAATGCTTCGTACAGCGGTCCGTCCCCCAAGTGGCGACGGGCGATTTCCGGAACATAGACGACCGGCAGGCGGACGGTCAGGTAGTACTGGAACTCGCACCAGATTGCGAGCGTGTCAATTGGATGCCACGGCTTGGGGGCGTAACCCAGCAGCGCGCACTCGATGGGGGGACTGTCTTGGGTTTCCTCCATCAACTGGTTGATGCCTTTGGCAAACGCCTTTAATCGGCCGGCAGTCGAATCCTGCATGACCTGCCACTGCGCCTTGGCGATGCGCGCAAAGCCGATTGTCCTGGCAATCGTGTCCCTTTGCAAGGCTGTCGGTGCGCCGCCCGTGGCCTCCGGACAGGCTTTGGCGCCCAGGATTTCGGCCAGGCGGCCGTGGGCCTGCCGACGGTAGTAGTCCAGTTGCCACAGGCGGTCCTGGGCCATGGCGTAGCCGTAGCCCGTGTACAGGTCCAGGTCCGATGCGGCATGGATGTGGGGAACGCCGCGCTGGTCGCGGAGAATGCGGACGGGAGACGACACCGCCGAGGGGCGTCGACCGTTCTGATCGGGCACTCTCTGTTTCAACTGATCCCGCCACCAGGCCTGGAAATCGGCATGGTCAAGACCAGCCTCTCTACAGGCCTCCTGCGAGGAATGCTGCTGTCCCAGGAGGCGGAGCAGCAGGGCGGAGTTCGGTTGCGAATGTTTCATGACTGCGGGAGTTCCTCTTCCTGTTCCAACCAGCCGACTTGTGCTTGACCATGATATCCAGTGGCGTGTTGCCCCAACTGTTCACGGACCAGTCATCACCCCCGTGAACGCGCAGCCGTGTTGCAGCTTCCGCGTTTCCATCCCGAGATGATGCGTGCAGGGAGCCGGACACAGATCGGTTGGCGCGGGTGTTTCCAGAATACCCAGCGCCGCTGTTTACCTTTATCGCGAACCCCAGCGGTCCACGGTGTTGTCGGTCCGCAGCACCCCACGAGTGCAGACCCAGCCGGCTATGGTGCCGGGCCTTGCTCTCTTTATGCTGTTGGTGCTACAAGACGCAGAATGGAGCTCTTTGTCCTTTCCGGGTCCCGACCAACATCAACGAAACCGAAACGGTGTCGGTACAGGTGGGCATGGAAGTCGCGGATGGCAAGGTTCTTGCGGGCAGCCGGCAACAACAATGCGGACCGTACACATGGAGGTATACAGCTATCCTGGAAGCGCCGTTAATCTCGGAACTGACGGCTGTCCCGGTTCCGGGAGCCATGCCTGTCCTTGCACTTGCTGTTGCGGCATCCCCACATGATCACGGCAAAGGGCTGTCGGTCCCGGAGGCAGGTTCAGGACCTTCCATGCGGCCAGCAACCAGCCGTGCTTCCGGAAGCACGGCATAGTGCTCACGGGAGCCCTGTCCCGCAGTATCTATTCCATGTGCGACTGCCCCCGCCTCCAACCAAGCTGCCGGCCAGGCGTCAGGTCGATTACTACCTGATCACCGTGAACGTGGTGACGGTGAATCCTTTCACATTTGAATTCGCCCCACCGCTGACCTCTTCCAAGGAGACGTAGTCTTGGATATTAGAGATGGCTTCGGCGTATTCCGCGTCAGTTGGGCGCACCTTAAGCGAGGCAATCGGGCTGATGACTTCGTTGCTGTCGTTGACTGCCCACCCGGTAATTGTGTAGGTCTTACCATTGGCAAGCACGTCGAGTGGAAAATCCCGATGCGCGTCCGGAGGCATTGCATAGAGGAAAGTGTCTGCACCAGTCGGGACAGAAGTGTCTGTGCTTGGAGGGTCGATGGGATGTTCGTCAATGAGTTTCTTTTCTTCAAACACCATAGCGGTGGATACCCCTTTATCTTCAACTTTATCCCTGACGACTTCTTTCAGTAGTTGGGGCTGGTTCGCGTCGTTCATTACGAATTGCGGGGGTGAGGCATACATCGAACCGGTAATGACACCGCCATCGTTGACCCGTACGTTTGTGAACTTGTCGGTGTTGCTGCTCATGTCTGTTATCAGGCACCAAGTAACCAGCCTCTTGGTGCCATAGTTGGACACCATCGCAGCCACGTCGTTTCCCTCGGGAACCACGTCGCCGTCTTCATCAGTGATCCGTATGATGTAGGTGTCGAAGTCCATATCGTTTCGCTTGCGGGTATCCTCTTCACCGTGCGCAAGGCCAATCCTCAACCTGGCCACGCGAGGGCGTGTCAATAAGCCGGATTCCGCTTTGTAATTCCCGAAGGCCTCGTTGTAGCCCACGTAATAGAACGTTCCTCCAGGAACATGCTTTTTCGCCGATGAAGTTACTCCTTGCTTCCACTCGGTGGTCATGAAAGCCGGTTTGGCCAGGCTATGGTTGAGGCTCTGCTCCAGAATGTGGCTGATGAGGTAGTCGCCATCCGCGGTCTCGACCACGATCGCCATCTGCACCGTCACTTTGGTTTCGATCTTGACCCCTGTGAAGGTGGTCTGTCTCGAGCCCAGCGGCAAGGTCCTGGCATGGGTGCTGCCGTCGTCCAGCATCACTACGAGGGACGCTCTGTAGGCATTGGGACCCAAACCCCAGGATGCGGGATCGATGGCTGTCCACGAGACGTTGACTTCATCTTCGCGGTCGGAGTTCCGCGACACGGACAAGCCGGAAATCTGACCGTCGTGCAGACGAGTCCTGAAGGGGCAGTCCGAGTATTCGCTGCCGAACAGGCCACCACCTGCCAAGCCGGTGCCGCTGACAACGACCAGCACCAGAAATGCCAAAATGATGCTTCTGAGCGAACGAACTCCAACAGTCATAACACGGCTCCCAGGGTTTCGACGTAAGGCGGCAGCGTGCCTGTGTATAACTGGTTATGTGATAACACAACTTCACCCTTGAAGTCGAATCCGCTTGCCATCTGGGTGTTGTTTCGATTTGGCGGCGTTGGTCGGTGTTCGGATAGACCCTCTCCGTCGCGGACTTCATGCCCACTTCAGACCCTCCCGGCCATCCACATGCCGATCCGGTTTGCCCACGGCCTGCCCCTACGGCAACCGTCGTGTCGAATGACACAATGGCGCCCGCTTCCGTCATTTGGTTGTCTTGGACCGCCTCCGGATCCAACACCGGTGGGGCACTGTTTGCCGCCCCCGCGTCTTCCGCGGAGGAATGGCTTTCCGGCGGCGTACCGCGTCAGGCCTGCAACTGTTTTGGGCAGTGGTTCTCGAACCTTCCGCCGCTCGGTGGCAAGACGATCCGGTGGCGCGGTGCTTGGGTCTGTTGCCGCCTGGCGGAAGCTCCCCGGCCAAAGCTGTTCCTGTGGCTTGAAGTTCAGTTGGGTGGACTGCATCACGGCATCGACCGGAAGGATGCCAAGCCTTGCATGGGGTGGTTCTCCAGGCCACTTGACCGCCCGGTCAACGTGCATTGGTCGGAACCCGTCGGGCTCCCATGGTTGGATTCCTGCTTCTATAATGGCGTTTCCGGATCGGGAGGGGTCCGGGCGTGGAGCACAGATGGAGCGGCGGGGCAGCTTGTCCAACCGGATCGGTCGCAACTTGGACTTTCAGGCGGTGCAATCTTGATCTCTGAACTGCTGGAGAGCGTGGAAGGCCTCAGTCTTGACGCCGCATTGCCCGGCCGCCTGGTGACCGGGTTTCAGGACTTCCCCGCCAACGCTGTTCCGGATGTCCCCGGTGCCGTGCGCTCCGCCATGGATGGAGCCGGCCTGTTGGATGCAGTCAAGCCGGGCCAGTCGGTGGCCATCGGCTGCGGTAGTCGCGGTCTGGCCAATCTGCCAGCCCTGACCAGCACAACCATCGAGTGCGTGCGGGAACGCGGGGCCCAACCCTATCTGTTCCCGGCCATGGGCAGCCATGGGGGCGGCACCGTTGCGGGACAGCTGAAGGTCCTGGCCAACTTCGGGCTCACGGCGGAGTCCATGGGTGTGCCGATTAAGGCGGACATGGCCGTGCGCCGGACGGTCCGCCTGCCGTCCGGCCCCCAGTTGTACCAGGGCGAGGACTCGGCCCGGGCCGATCATGTGTTGCTGATCAACCGGGTCAAGCCGCACACCAGTTTCCGCGGCCCCGTGGAGAGTGGCCTGTCCAAGATGGGTGTCATTGGCTTGGGCAAGCTGGAAGGAGCCCGGACCTACCATGCGCACGGCGTGGAGGTTTTTGTGTCGGACCTGACCGAGGCTGCGCAGTTGCAGGTGGAGCACACGAATCTGCTGGGAGGCGTGGCCGTGGTGGAGAACGGCCACGAGGAAACCATGGCCGTGGAAGCCCTGCACGCCTCGGAATTCGCCGGTCCCCGTGAACGGGCTCTGTTGGACCTGGCCCGCACTCATCTGCCGCGCATCCCGGTCTCGCCCCTGGACCTGCTGGTGGTCCGGCGTCTGGGCAAGAACATCTCGGGTACCGGCATGGACACCAACGTGATTGGCCGCTTTGCCGTTCCAGACCTCCCGGATGCCGAGTGGCCGCGCATCACCGTGGTCGCGGTCCTGTCCCTCACCCCCGAAACCGCCGGCAACGCCAACGGTCTCGGACTTGCCAACGTGGCGGCCGGCCGTGTGCTCCGGCACATCGACTGGCAGGCCACCTACACCAATGCGTTTGCGGCAGGCGTCATGGGACTGCGCAAGGCCGCCATGCCCGCGGTGGTGCCCTGCGATCGGCAGGTGCTGGAACTGTCCCTGAGCAGCATTCAGACCAGTCCCGAACAGGCCCGCATCCTGTTCATTGACGACACGCTCAGTTTGGGCAGGGCTTGGATGTCGCCCAACCTGGCGGCGGAATGGGCCGCCGCGCCGAATTGCCGGATCGGCCCCGAGGCCAGTCTGGCTTTCGACGGCTCGGGCCTCATGACCAGTCCCTGGAACCTGGCCTGAGCTCCGAGCAGGTACCGAGCCGCGCAACGCGCCAGGGTGTCGATTCGTCCGGCGCGCTCCTATCCGCCTTTTCCGTACGTGGACAGTCCCGCATGTATTCGCCGTCCGACCTGTTGCAAGCCGCCGCCGAGCGCATTTTGATCCTGGACGGTGCCATGGGCACGCTGCTTCAGGAAAATCGGCTGACCCCCGCCGACTACGCCGGCGACAGGTTCCGGGATCATCCGCGGCCGGTCATGGGTTGCCACGACCTGCTGTGCCTGACCCAGCCTCGCATCATCCGGGACATCCACCGACAGTACTTGGATGCCGGGGCGGACATCGTCTCCTCCAACACGTTCACGGCCACCGGCATTGCCCTGGCGGACTTCGGCCTGTCCGACCTGGCCTATGAATTGAATGTCGCCGCCGCCCGCATCGGACGGGAGGCCGTGGACGGCCGCGACTATGCGGATCCGGACCGGCCGCGCTTCGTGGCCGGGTCGATCGGCCCCACCAACGTGACGGCTTCCCTGTCGCCGGATGTCTCGGATCCGGCCTTCCGCAACACCTCCTTTGAGGCATTGGAGGCGGCCTACCGCGAGCAGGCGCGGGGGCTTATGGATGGCGGAGCCGATCTCCTGTTGGTCGAGACGGTGTTCGACACGCTCAACGCCAAGGCCGCGCTCTTTGCCATTCAAGGGCTGTTTCGGGACACCGGCCGCTCGCTCCCGGTCATGGTCTCCATCAGTGTGGTGGATGCCAGTGGCCGCAACCTGTCGGGCCAGACGCCGGAAGCCTTCTGGCACTCCGTCCGCCATGTCGAGCCTTTTTCGGTCGGGGTCAACTGTTCGTTGGGTTCAACGGACATGTTGCCGTACATAAGTCGGCTGTCGGAGGTTGCGGATGCCCGCATCCACTGCTATCCCAATGCCGGCTTGCCCAATGCCTTCGGCGGCTACGACGAGACCCCCGAGGAAATGGCCGCGACCCTCAGGGAGGCGGCCGCCAAGAACGAACTGAACATTGCCGGCAGCTGTTGCGGTTCGGGGCCGGACCACACCCGGCGCATCCGGGCCGCGCTGGCGGACCTCGCCCCGCGCACCGTGCCCAAGCACGCACCGGCCACGGTGCTGGCCGGGATGGAACCGTGCCGGGTGGCGCCGGAGATCAACTTCATCAACATCGGTGAACGCACCAACGTTTCGGGATCCGCGCGCTTCCGGCGCCTGATTCGCAGGGATCGCTTTGAGGACGCGGTGCAGGTGGCGGTGGAACAGGTGGCCAACGGCGCCCAGATGGTGGACGTGAACTTCGACGACGGCCTGCTGGACGGTCCGGCCTGCATGCGTCGTTTCCTGCGTCTGCTGGCCGGGGAACCCGATGTGGCGCGGGTGCCGATCGTGATCGATTCATCCCGCTGGGAGATCCTGGAGACCGGCCTGCGGGAGGTGCAGGGCAAGGCCCTGGTCAACTCGCTGAGCCTCAAGGAGGGCGAGGAGGAGTTCCTGCGGCAGGCGGACATCTGCCGCAGGTACGGAGCTGCAGTGGTCGTGATGGCCTTTGACGAGACGGGCCAGGCCGATACGCTGGAGCGCAAGCTGGAAGTGTGCCGCCGGGCCTACCGCCTGCTCACGGAGCATGGATTCCCCCCTGAGGATATTGTCCTGGATCCCAACATTCTGACGGTGGGCACCGGGATCGAGGAGCACGACGACTACGCGGTCGCCTTCATCGAGGCGGTGCGGGGCATCAAGGAGGAACTGCCGCACTGCAAGGTGAGCGGGGGCGTCAGCAACATCTCCTTTGCCTTCCGCGGCCAGACCGCGGTCCGGCAGGCGATGCACGCCGCCTTCCTGTACCACGCGCGGGCCGCGGGGCTGGACATGGGCATTGTGGATGCCGGGCAACTGGCCATCTATGCCGAACTGGACCCCGAGCTGCGGGAGCATGTCGAGGATGTGCTTCTGAACCGCCGCCCGGATGCCACCGAACGGCTCATCGAACTGGCGGAACGGCTGCGCGGCACCCTGGAGACCACCGGGCCCAAGGCGGATCTGGCCTGGCGGGACGAGCCCGTGGCGGTACGGCTGTCCCATGCGCTGGTCAACGGACTGGACCAGTACGCCGAGGAGGATGCAGCCGAGGCGCTGGCGGAACTGGGGGATCCGCTGGCCGTCATCGAAGGGCCGCTGATGGACGGCATGAACCGTGTCGGTGATCTCTTCGGAGCCGGCCAGATGTTTTTGCCCCAGGTGGTCAAGAGCGCCCGCGTGATGAAGAAGGCCGTGGCCTGGCTTACACCCTACATTGAGGAGGCACAGGCGCAGAGCGGTTCCGGTACGGCCCAGCCCAGCATTGTCATGGCC
>CAZMKQ010000025.1:23905-28984 GCA_964566955.1 uncultured Caldilineaceae bacterium
GCAGGGCGATGTGCACGACATCGGCAAGAACATTGTGGGAGTGGTGCTGGGTTGCAATGGCTACCGCATCGAGGATCTGGGCGTGATGGTGGCCGGACAGACCATCCTGGACACGGCCCGGGCCGGGCAGGCGGACCTGATCGGGTTGAGCGGGTTGATTACGCCGTCCCTGGATCAGATGGTCAACGTGGCATCCGAGATGGAACGGCAGGGCTTCGACACGCCCCTGCTGATTGGCGGCGCCACCACATCGCGGCTGCACACGGCACTGCGCATCGATCCCGTCTACTCCGGGCCGGTAGTGCACGTGCTGGACGCCTCGCGCAGCGTCGGGGTGGTGGAACAGTTGACCAACCCGCGGCAGCGCACGGCCTTTGCGGCGTCCATCAAGGCCGAGTACGCGGGCCTGCGGCGCAGCCACGAGGAGCGTGGTCGCAAACGGGAACTGTTGTCGTTGGAGGAGGCTCGGGCCCGGCGCTTTCTCTTCGATCCGGCCGAGGCCGACATCGTCCCACCGCGCCATCCTGACCTGCAAACCGTCAATATACCGATCGCCGACCTGGTTCCGTACATCGACTGGACCCCCTTTTTCCATGCCTGGGAGATGCGGGGTGTCTGGCCGGCGATTCTCAACGATCCGGGCAAGGGCAAGGCGGCCCGCTCCCTGCTGGCGGACGGCCAGGCTCGCTTGGAGACCCTGATCCGGGACGGGGGTCTGGACGTGCGTGGAGCCGTCGCGATCTTCCCGGCGGCGTCCGAGGACGAGACCATCTTGGTTTACACGGACGAATCCCGCACGGCGGTGAGGGCGAAGTTTCCGCTGCTGCGACAGCAGGAACCCAAGGGGGCGTCGGCGCGTCAACCAGGTGGTTGCGGATGCAGTCGGGGTTCCTGCTGTACGCCACAGCAGGAACCCAAGAGGACATCGGCGCGTCAACTTTGCCTGAGCGACTGGATCGCACCGGCTCACAGCGATGTCGCCGACTGGCTGGGGTGTTTTGCGGTGACGGCCGGCTTGGGCGTGCCGGAGTTGAGTGCCGAATTGAAGGCGGCTCACGACGACTATGGCGCCATCATGGTGCAAGTGCTGGCCGACCGGCTGGCGGAAGCGGCCGCGGAATGGCTGCACCTGAAGGCGCGCACCTGCTGGTGGGGCTACGCCGAGGACGAAGCGCTGGACAATGCGGGCCTGATTGCCGAGCGGTATCGCGGCATCCGTCCGGCACCCGGCTACCCGGCCTGCCCGGACCACACGAGCAAGCGAACCATCTTCGCCTTGTTGGAGGCTGGGGAGCGTGCGGACATGTCCCTGTCCGAGACGTGTGCCATGTGGCCGGCCGCCTCTGTCAGCGGCTTCTGGTTCGCCCATCCCCAGGCCCGGTACTTCACGGTGGGCAGGATTGGACGCGACCAGTTGGAGAGTGTGGCTTCCACCTCAGGGATGGCTCCTGAGGAAGCGGAGGGCTGGCTGAGGCCCAATCTGACTCGTTAATGGTTTCCCGGGTGGAGTAGGGACCAGGCGGACTTCGGTTCCAACCGGGTGAACCTGTCGGCAACGCACACGGGATGGAGGGGTTGCTGGCTGGCAGGAGGCCATGGCCGCGCCCGGGTCCGGGACTGGGCAGGGAAGGAACGCAGGACAACGTCGCGGCTACCGGTTGCCCTTGCATCCTCGGAGGTGCTGCCAGGCAGGACGCGGCCGAAGTCGATCATAGGAAGTGACGAATTCTCGCCGCGAACTCGTCTCTTGTTAATTCATCCGCGATGGGGGGCATACGCGGGTAAACGTACAGGAACCCGTCCGCGGTTTTGCGCGGATGGATATGGAAGTGGACGTGAGGCACCTCTTGGAAGGCGGCGGGGCCGATTGAATGCCAGAGGCTCATCCCGTCGTTGGGAAAAGCGGCATCAACGGCGCGGGTAACACGTATGAGGGTCGCCATGACCGCGGCCCCGTTGTCTCGTCCAGATGACGGATGTCGCAGACGTGCCGTCGCGGGATGACCAGTGTATGCCCGGAGTGGAATTGTCGAATGTCGATGAATGCCATGGTCAACTCGTCTTCGTACACAATGCTCGCGGGCCGCGTCCCATTGGCAATATCGCAGAATGTGCAATTGTCTTCCATCGAAGTCTCCTTGGTTCGACTTGGTGCGAAGCCAGGGTGGACACGTGGTTGCCATCAGGTGCAGGCGGTTGGGGGATCCGGCTTCCGTCTTCAGACCCGGGGCAAGTGTGTCCGCGGCTTCTTCCGCCCGAACCGGCCCTCGGCCGGTTGGTTCCGATGGGGTTCGTGTGCCGCGGACCAGGCCGTGCCCGCGGTGCCTCGGGTGTTGCGCCAGGTCGATCCCGGGAGGTGACGGAGCCGGCTGCCCTGCCACCGCTGCCTCGAACCAGGCCGGGCTCGGGCCCAATGCAGCTGCAGTGCCTCGCTTTGAACGGACTTGACAGGACTCACGCGCCTGCGTACAGTGCACTCCATGCCAACCGTCATACACATCGAGCCTGTGCGGCCCCTGCCGGATGGATTGATCCGATACCGATCGCACGGAAAATCAAGCAGGCTGCTCTTCATCCGCAATGGCCAAGGCAGTTGCTTGGCTGCGACCGGGCCCATCCCAAGCCGTAGCATCGCCGCCATAAGCCGTTGCGTAGCTCCGGTCCATGCTTAACCTTGCCGGTTCACTCATTGTTTCTTGTCAACCATGCATATTGAAGGAGTTGCGACATGAGAAGATTTCTATGGTTGCTGATGGCACTGGGCATGACTTCCGTCTTGCTGCTTGCAGCCTGTGTCCCGGTAGTGGAGGAAGGACCCGAGAAGGTCGAGATTCTGTTCTGGGACCAGTTCCCCGACGTATCGGACCAGATGGATGCCCTGGTGGCCCGTTTCAACGACAGCCAGGACCGTATTGAAGTGGTGCGGGAAAGCTACACGACGACGGCCATGCGCGACGTGATCCGCACCGCGCTCAGTTCCGGAACCGGCCCCGACCTCTTCTACTACGATCTGGGGCCGGGCTTCGCCGGCGTTTTGGCTCAGGCCGGCCTGCTCATGCCCTTGGACGACGTTTACACCGAACAGGGCTGGGACCAACGCATCTATCCCTGGACCCTGGCTCGCAGCACCTTTGACGGCCACGTCTACGGTGTTGCCAACGAACTGGAGTTCATTGGCGTCTTCTACAACATGCGCCTGTTTGAGGAGCATGGCTGGAGCATCCCCAACAGTTGGGAGGAACTGGTTGCCATGTGTGGCCCGATCCAGGAAGCCGGCCTGATCCCCTTGGCCTTCACCAACGGGTCCAGCTGGCCCAGCTACCACATGTTCAGCATCATGATGAACAACAAGGTGGGCCGCGACCGGCTGACGCGCATGATTTCCGGCATTGATTCCTGGGATCACCCGGACACGGTGGATGCCATCCAGAAATTCTTTGTCGACATGCCGGCCGCAGGCTGTTTCATGGACGACTTCGACGCCGTCAGCTACGATGACGGCCTGGCCCTGTTCCAGACCGGCAGGGCGGCCATGCTGCCGAGCGGCACCTGGCTGGTGGAGGCCCTGTCCAATCCGGACAACACCACGGAACCCATCGGCTTCTTCTTCCTGCCCCCCATCGACGGCAATCCCGTCGTGGTCCCCGGCGGCATAGGCTCCGGCTGGGTCGTGAGTGCCGCGACCGAACACCCGGACGCGGTGTTGGAATTCCTGGATTACCTGATCGGTGATGAAATGGGCACGTCCTGGGTCACCGAGATCAACGCGGTGCCCGCCTATCCCGTCGATACGGCGGACCTGGACCTGCCGGCCCTGCTGGTGCTGGCCCTGGACATCATCGGATCGCAGGCCGAAAGCATGGGCTATAACATTGATGTGGTCGTGCCTGCCGGTTTCAACCAGGTGCAGTGGGACGGCTTCGCGGCCATTTTCCAGGGTGTCAAGACCCCTGCGGAAGTGGCGACCGAACTCCAGGCTGCCATGGACGAGGCCATCGCGGCCGGCGAGGTTGTCAATCTCACCGAGTAGACAAATCCGTTGGCTCCAAACCTGATACGGACATCCGGGGGATGGCCCGTCCCCCGGATGTCTTGGCCTTCCCCCGGGGAAATCCATCCCCGATGGGCCTGAGTGAATTGTGACCGTTCGACCTCGCAGCCTGCGGCGCAGCTGGCGTCGCCAGGCTCTGCCCCTGCTGTTCGTCCTCCCCGCCTTGCTGGTGTACGCGTTGTTTGTCCTGTGGCCGTTCGTCAACACCATCTACTACAGCCTCACGGATTGGGACGGGGCCCAGCCGGTCAAGAACTTCATCGGATTGGCCAACTACCGGGACATGTTTGCGGATCCCCTGATGTGGCTGTCCCTGCGCCACAACCTGATCTGGATCGCCCTGGGGACCCTGACTCCGGTGGTGATTGGCTTGGTGCTGGCCAACCTCGTCTGGAGTGGCGTGAAGGGACGCACCCTGTTCCGCACGATTTTCTTCATGCCGGTCGTGTTGGCGTCGGTCGTGGTCGGCATTATTTGGCACTGGATCTACCACCCGCTGATCGGCCCCGTCAACGAGGTGTTGCGGTCCGTGGGTTTGGAGGAGGTGGCCCGCGGCTGGCTGGGCGATTACGACTGGGCCCTGTACGCCCTCCTGCTGGCAGGCCTCTGGGCCTATTTCGGTTTCTGCTTCGTCATACTGCTGGCCGCGCTCCAAGGCATCGACATGGAGCTCCACGATGCCGCCATGATCGACGGAGCCGGATCGTTCAAGCGTTTCTGGCATGTCACCGTGCCCCAGCTGGCTCCGGTCCTGACCATGCTTACCGCGTTCACCCTGATTGGCGGTTTCAACGTCTTCGACATCATTTTCGTCACGACCAGGGGAGGACCCGCGAACGCCACCGATGTGCTGGCGACGTACACCTACCGTCAGGCCTTCACACTCAATGAGGCGGGTTACGGGGCCACTCTGACCATGATGATCACGGTGCTCTCGCTCATCGCGTCCTACACCTTCATCACGTTGCGCGAACGGGGGCAATAGCGGCCATGCGCAGTGCCACCCTCCCCCGCGCCTCCGGGCGTCG
>CAZMKQ010000025.1:29040-37192 GCA_964566955.1 uncultured Caldilineaceae bacterium
ACGCCATTCTTGTGATGGTGGCCATCCTGTGCCTGATGCCTTTTGTCTGGGTGTGGTCCTCCGCCTTCAAGCCGTCGCTGGAAATCGCGGACACCCCCCTCGCCCTGCCCCGGGAACCCACGCTGCAGAACTTTGCCAATGCCTGGGTCCAGGGACGTTTCGCGAAGTACTTCATGAACAGCGTGATTGTCACGGTGCCCATCGTCGGGTTCACGCTGCTGTTGGCCTCGCTGGCGGGCTATGCGTTCGCCCGGCACTATTTCCGGGGACGGCTGACCCTTTTCTACGCGTTTCTTGTGGGTCTGACCCTGCCCTTCACGTCCATCATGATCCCTCTTTACTACACCTTGCGGGATACGGGGCTTCTGGGCACGTACTGGGCCATGATCATTCCTCAGACTGCCCTTGGCCTGCCCTTTGGCATCTTCATCATGCGTGCCTTCTTCCAAAGCCTGCCGCGCGAACTGGAGGATTCGGGCCGGGTGGATGGCTGCAATGAGTTCGGGGTCTTCTGGCGGGTCATGCTGCCCCTGACCGCTCCGGGAATGATCACGCTCGGCATCTTCAGTTTCCTGGGGGCATGGAATTCGTTTCTGCTGCCCTTGATCTTCATGCAGCGGGAGAGCCTGCGTCCCCTGGTCGTGGGGCTAATGTTTTTCCAGTCAAGGTATACGCGCGACTTTGCCCTGATCATGGCCGGCGCCACCATCATCAGCGTACCGGTCATTGTGGTCTACATCATTTTCCAGCGCCAGTTCATACAGGGTCTGACGGCGGGAGCCGTCAAAGGCTGACATTCCCCAATCCGGCAGGGGGTTCCCTGCCGGTAGTCACAGTCCTGGGGATGCGTTGTCTTCCATCCCCTCATCAAGGCGGCGACCGGATAGAGATTTGTCCATTGCCGATAGGCGCGCATCGCGGAATGTGACCGGTTTCCGGCTGCCCGGACCACATGAGCAGGCAGGTGCTCTTTGTTTGTCCCACGACTGCGCCGCCAATTTTGTCCATGCCACTGCCTACAGGACTGATAGCGTGCATCCGCGCTGCCGGCGTCCTGGCCCGGTCGTTTTCAGAGACGGCAGTCGGTTCCACCATCAATCATTTCCACTCCCGGGTCTCCAAGTTGGCGAATCAGGCCGTCCCATTGAAATCGGGGCCTGTCGACCACAACTCCAAACTGCCGGAGACACCCTTGACCATCGCCACCGGTCGTTTGCTGCCCTCGCTTGAGAGACCGGTCTCATCCATCAGCACCCCGGGCTGAGGGTTCCCATGGGACTGTAGAAATACATTTCCATTATGGATGTTATATAATCGATCCCGTATTGGGATCGCAAAAGTCGACCGTGCGCATCATTGCCAGACGAACACTGCGAGAATTCTGGGAGAGCCACCCGAACGCCGAGGACCCGCTGCTCAGTTGGTACCGTACGGTTCGGCATGCGGATTGGGCTACGCCGATGCAGGTGAAGACCAGCTTCCCCAAGGCCGACATGGTTGGCAACAACCGCGTGGTCTTCAACATCAGAGGAAACCACTATCGCCTGATCACAAAAATCGACTACCGGCACCGGATCGTGTTTGTCCGCTTTGTGGGCACACACGCCGACTACAACCGCATCGATGCACGGGAGGTGTAAACATGGTCAACGTTAGGCCGATTCGCACCGAAGCCGACTACGAAGCCGCCCTGGCGCGTGTCGACGAACTGATGGATGCCCGCGATGGGACGTCCGAAGAGGAAGAGCTTGAAGTGCTCGTCACCCTTGTCGAGGTCTACGAAGACAAGCACTACCCCTTTGGCTACCCCGACCCGGTCGCCGCCATCAAGTTCTGCATGGATCAGCAGGACCTGACTCCGCGTGACCTGATTCCCTACATCGGAAGTCGCGCCCGGGTCTCCGAGGTGCTCTCGGGCAAGCGTCCGATCACAATGTCCATGGCGCGTGCCCTGCACGAGCACCTTGCCATTCCCGCCGAGGTGTTATTGCAAAAGCCAACACCAGACAATGATGGGTCGCCCGCCGGTCTTGCCGCCGAACGCTTCCCCTTGAAGGCAATGGCACAGCGCGGATGGATCTCCAATCCACCCGACTTGCAGGACCGGGCGAGCGAACTGGTAGCGGGACTTCTCGACCGCGCCGGCGGCTCCGATGCGCTCGCCGCGGTTCCGTTCTACCGCAAGAACGACCAACAGCGCATTAACGCCAAGACGGACCCATATGCCCTACGGGCCTGGTGCTGGCAGGTGCTCGCCTCCGCGAACGATGGACCTCCCAGCACCCCGTATAAACCAGGGACCGTCACCCCCGATTTTCTGGCAGCCGTCGCGCGTCTGAGCCCGCCGGAAGATGGCCCTCTGAAGGCGCGGGACTACCTCGCCGACCACGGGATTGTTCTGCGGGTGGAGCACCACCTCCCGAAGACACACCTGGATGGAGCCGTCTTCCACCTGCCGGGGAAGCCACCTGTCATCGGTCTGACTCTTCGCCACGATCGCATCGACAATTTCTGGTTCTGTCTCCTGCATGAACTGGCGCATCTGGGGTGCCACCTCGACGACCGTCCCGAAGGCTTTGTCGACGACCTGGAGCTTCCAGGCAATGACGCCCACGAAGCCGAGGCCGATGAGTGGGCACAGGAGGCGCTCATCCCTCAAGGTGAGTGGGACCAAGGCCTGCTCCGGGACAAGCCGACCACCTTGGACGTGGTCTACTTCGCAAACAAGGTTGGCATTCATCCGGCCATCGTCGCTGGTCGGGTGCGGTACGAGACCGGCAACTACCGGCTCCTCTCACAACTGGTCGGGTCCGGCAAGGTCCGTCAGCAGTTTGAGGAGGTATAGGCCGTGGATTGGATGATTGTCGAGGCAACGGTTCTGTCTCTGCCGCACCCCTCAAACCTGTTCGGTTCATGGACTTGGTAGACCATCTCAATCCGGGGGTGGGCAGGTGGCGGTCGATTGGCCGAAGACGCGACAGTGTCCCGGCCCTGCGGTTCTGGACGCTTGGCTTTCGAGCCTGGCAAGAGGGTGTGGATGTAGGTTGCCTGCGCGCTGGCGTGGACGCGGGATGCTGTCCCTGATGTGTATGAGCGCACCAGCCCACTTCCGAGCCGCGTCGGAGCGGTATGGTGAGAACTCTCTCTATCGAAGTGCTCACGTTTGCGAACCAACCGATGCCGGTGGCACTCCCTCCGAAGAAAATTCCACACATGACGCCCTACTGTCTGCTAGCCTCAAGCGCAAGCCAGACTTGCAACTGCCAGCGTAGGATACGAGCATTTCCGAGGACCATTGGGTTCCGTAGCAGGTCAGGTGTCAAAGGGGCCGGTTTAGTACTACAGCGGTAAGTAGATGTGGTAGGCTGCGGGGCCTGGTGTCCGCTCCCCGTTCCGCCCGGTGCCCCGATGTCCACGGACCTGTCCCCGCCCGCCCCGCCGTCCGCCGTCGCCCCGGAAACCGTGACCGCCTGGCAGGCCCACCTGGACGAGGTGGCGGCCCGCCTGGGACCCTTCTTCGCCCGCAGCGAGACCCGCACCCGCGCCATGGCCTATGTCGAGGGGCTGCTGGGTACCGTCCCGCGCAAGAACGGCTGGCAGCTGGCGGAGGCCAACGGGGAGGCGACCCCGGACGGGATCCACTACCTGCTGCGCCGGGCCCGCTGGTCGCCGGACGCGGTGCGGGACGCCCTGTGCACCTATGTGGCCGACCACCTGGGCGACCCGCAGGGGATCCTGATCGTGGACGAGACCGGCTTCCTGAAGAAGGGCGTGCACTCGGCCGGGGTGGCGCGGCAGTATTCGGGGACGGCGGGGCGCATCGAGAACTGCCAGGTGGGGGTCTTCGCGGCCTATGTCGGGTCCCGGGGCCACGCGCTGGTGGACCGGGAGCTCTACCTGTCCAAGGCCTGGACGAACGATCCGGCGCGCCTGCAGGCGGTGGGCCTGGCGCCGGACACGCCCCTGACGACCAAGCCGGAGCTGGCGCGGCGCCTGCTGGTGCGGATCCTGGACGCCGGGCTGCCGGCGGCCTGGGCGACGGGCGACAGCGTCCATGGCCACGCGGCCGACCTGCGGCAAATGCTGGAAGACCGGGGCGTGGCCTACGTGCTGGCGGTGCCCAGCCACGAGAAGGCCTGGTGGGGCTGGCAACAGGCGGCGGTGGCGGAGATCCACGCGGCCCTGGCGCAGGGGGACTGGCAGCGGTGCAGCGCCGGGGCCGGCAGCAAGGGGCCGCGCTGGTACGAGTGGCAGTGGGTCCGGACCAGCCTGGTCGGGGAGGCCGCGCCGGATGGCCCGCAGGCCCCGCGGGCGCACTCCCTGCTGTTCCGGCGCTCCTGCACGGACCCCGACGACTGGACCGCCTACCGGGTCCACGCCCCCCGGGACACCGGCCTGGACACGGTGGTGCGGGTGGCCGGCGCCCGCTGGTGCATCGAGCGCGCCTTCGAGGACGCCAAGCAGGAGGCGGGGCTGGACGAGTACGAGGTGCGCAGCGCCACCGGCTGGTACCGGCACGTGACGCTGGCCCTCTGGGCCCTGGCCCTGCTGGCCGCCATCCGGGCCACCACGCTGCCGGAGGCGCCGCCCGTCAAAAAAAAGCCCCGCGGCAGCCTGGCGGCCTTCCGACGCTCCCGCGGGCTGGCGTCGGCCTGAGCCCGGCGGCCGTGCGCCGGCTGCTGTGGGCGGCGCGGCTGCGCATCGTGCCCGCCCTGGGCCACCTGCTGGCCTGGCTGGCCTGGAAGCGGCATCATGCCTGGGTGGCCCAGTGTTGCCACTACCGCCGCCGGGCCGCCCTCGCCGGTTAGTTACCGCTGTAGTATTAGCCTTGGGAGCGAAATCAAGGATGGAGAGTCTCTGGACCATCCCAGGCCCGGACCCAAAGTCACAAAACTGCAACAGTGCTTGAGTGCACTGTTATGGACACATGCTCGCAGGTGAAGCAGGAGGATGTATGACTGGGCCTTCGACTACCCAGGCGGAAACCGTCCTGAACGCCAAGCTGGGTGAACTGCTGATCGCTCGGCATCCCAGGTGGAACGAACATAATGTGTTTATCGATTCCACGCGGGTTCTACGTGATCATGAAGCCGAGAAAATCGATGTCCTGGTCGTGTCGGACGGCGGCCAGCCCGTGGCGGTCGAAGCCAAGTTCAAGCGAAACGCGTCCCAACTGAGACAACAGGTGGAGGAACACCTGGGCAAGGTCGTCAAGATCAACTCCCTGCCCATCGAGACGGGGTGTGTCCGTGGTGTATCCGGACGGTCTTACGGCCGGGGGACTGGAGCAATCTTCTCTTCAGTTTGCGGTGCATCAGGGTCAGACCGACGGCACGGTGTCGCGTTGGCCCGAACAAGACGACGAGTGGCTGTCGGGTACGGTGGACGACTTGGCGGACACCGTTGAATTGTTGTCCCTGTCCGAACGGATGGTGCGGGAAGGCGAGACCCGACTGATTGAAACAGTGCCATAGTGCCCGATTGAGGGAGTCCGGCCGGAACGCGGGTATACAATTGGCACGATGATCCCTGTTTCGGTAATGGAAGGCCGGCCGGCGCGCCGCACATGAAGAAAAAAGTCCTGGTGACCGGTCCCGCGGGCCGGATCGGCGTCTCCCTGACCGAATACGCCCTCGACCGCTACGATCTCAGGCTGGCCGTTCGCTCCACCCCGATGCCGGAGCACTTGGCGCACGTGCCAACCGTGTCGCTTGACATTACGGATTCGGACTCCTGCCGGCAGGCCTGCGAAGGCATTGACGCCGTGGTGCACCTGGCCGCCGAAGCCAGTACCGCAGCGGACTTCCGCACCTCGCTCCTGCCCCGCAACCTGTTGGGGGTCTACAACATCCTGGAGGCCGCGGTGGCGGCCGGCTGCCAACGGGTGGTGCTGTCCTCCTCGGTCCAGTCCATTGCCGGCTACCCCCTCGACCACCAGGTGCAGGAGGATTCCATCCCCCGGCCGCTGAACCTCTACGGGGCCACCAAGGCCTTCGCCGAGGCGATTGGCCATGTCTACGCCAAGTCGCACGGCCTGTCCTGCCTGGTGGTGCGCATCGGCACGTTCGAGCACAACCAGTTCCCGTTCCCGGCGAACGGCCGCAATCTCAGCACCTTCATCTCGGCCCGGGACATGTCCCAGCTGCTGTGCTGCTGTGTGGACGCGGACCCCGACCTGGACTACGCCGTGGTGCACGGCGTCTCGCAGAATCGCTACAAGCGCATGGGCCTCACGCAGACCCGCAGCCTGGTCGACTACAAGCCGCAGGACGATGCCTTCGCCTGTTTCGAGGTGGGCATTCCCTATCGGGACCGCTGGTTCGAGGAAGCCTACGATGGGCAGCGGCCGGAACAGCCGGTCAAGCCCAAGGCCTGACGGCCTCCCTTTCCATCCCCTCTGTTCACCCAACGCTTTGCCGACAGTTTCAGGAGTCGTTCATGTCCACCCCCATCCGCATATCCGTGATCGGCGCCGGCAGCGCCCAGTTTTCCCTGGGTCTGGTCAAGGACATCTGCCTGACCGAAAGCCTCAACGGCAGCCAAATCAGCTTCATGGACATCGATGGCGACCGCCTGGAGATGATTCACAGGCTGGCCAGCCGCTACGCCAACGAGTTGGGTGCGGACCTGGGTTTCGATCTGACCGAGTCGATGGCCGACTCCATGCAGGACGCGGACTTCGTGATCAACACGGCCTCGGCCCACACCCATGCCATGCAGCGGCTGATCCGCGAGACCGTCGAGAGCTACGGCTACTACCATGGCGGCGGCCTGGGCGGCGGCAACTACCACAACCTGCAGCTGATGCTCGATGTGGTGGGCACAATGGAACGGATCTGCCCCGACGCCTGGCTGATCCAGAGCGGCAATCCGGTCTACCAGGGTTGTACCCTGATGACCCGCGAGAGCGACATCAAGGTGTGCGGCCTCTGCCACGGCCACTACGGGGTGCATCAGATCGCCAACACCCTCGGGTTCGACCTTGATGAACTCACATGGCAGGCTCCCGGCCTCAACCACAACATTTGGCTGACCCACTTCCTCTACCGCGGCGAGGATGCCTATCCCGTCCTGGAGGACTGGATTGCCAACGAGGCCGAGGAGTACTGGCGGTCGCACGAGGCGGAGCGCACCCACGACATCCAGATGTCGCGCGGCACCATCCACCAGTACCGCATGTTCGGCCTGATGCCCATCGGCGACACGCCGCGGTCCGTCGGCTGGTGGTACCACACCGACCTGGCCGTCAAGAAGCACTGGTACGGCGAGCCCTTCGGCGGACCGGACACACATGTCGCCCGCCCCTACTTTGTGAAGAACCTGGAAGCGCGGCTGGCCCACATGCAGGCCGTGGCGGAGGACGAGTCCGCTTCGCTGATTGAGGCCTTCGGCCAGGAAAAGACCAGGGAACAGCAGGTTCCCATCATTGACGGCCTGGTCAACGACAACGAGGGACAGTTCCAGGTCAACGTGCCCAACTACGGTGCCCTGCCCGGCGTCCCCGACGATGTGGTGGTCGAAGTGCCGGCCATCGTCAATGCCAAGGGCATCCAGCCGCTGCGCGTGCATCCCCTGCCCGAGAAGATCATGTACGACCAGATCCTCCCGGGCTGGCTGCACATGGAGCGCGACCTGCTCGCCTTCCAGACCGGGGACCGGCGCACCCTTTTGCTGAACGCCCTCGAGGCCGGCCAGACCCACGACTACGACCAGGCCCTGAACGCCCTCGAGTCCGTGCTGGCCGTGGAGGGCAACGAGGACGTGAATGCCCACTACCGCTATGGTCCCGGCGACAGCCTGCTGCGCGAACGGCTCAACCTCGCCGCGGCCAACGGCGCTTCGCCCAATGGCTCCCGCCCCGCCTGATCTCCACCTTCATCTGTTCACCGCCATTCCACAGTCATTATGTCCACACCGATTCGCATCTCCGTTATCGGCGCCGGCAGCGCCACGTTCTCATTGGGGCTGGTCAAGGACATCTGCCTGACCGAGAGCCTCAATGGCAGCAGCATCAGCTTCATGGACGTGGATGCCGGTCGACTCGACCTAATTCACACGCTGGCCACGCGCTATGCCGACGAGTTGGGGGCCGACCTCAGTTTCGATCTGACCGCAAGCCTGCCGGAGACCCTGCAGAACGCGGACTTCGTCA
>CAZMKQ010000026.1:0-5716 GCA_964566955.1 uncultured Caldilineaceae bacterium
TGCATTCTGCGCGGTTTCCCCTTTTTGGGTCAACTCCTAATTCCACATTAGGCGTGTAGTATTTGTGCCCTCCGACTACCGCCATGCCTGCGTCCATCACGGGGGCGACGAGTATGGCCGCGGCCCGGTGCACACCCACGGCATCGAGTCGTTCCGGGTCCTGTTCCAGCGTGGCTTCCAGAGCACCTGCCACTCGATGAGCCCCAAGCACCTGCACCGCTACGCCCAGGCATGCGAGAGCCGTCACAACCACAAGGCCAACGGCGACCTGCAACACATGGCCTGCGTCGTGTAGGGCATGGAGGGCAAGTGGCTGACCTACTGGGAACTGACATCCGACTAGTGGGTCAACTTCACTCAAATGTAGGGTACAGATGCAGGAGTTTGATGCGGGCGTCCGCGGTCGTCAACTGCCAGTTCACGGGCTCGCCCAGGGCGTTGCGGTCCTGCACCCAGGCCGCGATCTCGGTTCGCAGCACAGCCTCGCTTTCGATGCGCCGGTCCAGGCATTGTGCGGCCAGGGCCGCGAACTCGATTTCGGCGATGTTGAGCCAGCTGCCGTGCTTGGGCGTGTAGTGCCACTCCAGGCGCGCGGCGATGCGCCGCGCCTCGGCCGGGACAAAGGCCTCGTAGAGTACGCTGGGGTGGTGCGTGTTGAGGTTGTCGCAAACCAGGACCACCTTTTCGGCCTGCGGGAAGTGCACGTCCACCAAATCGCGCAGGACCGCGGCGAAGTCCAACTTGGTGCGCCGCGCCGTCACCTGGACCGTGCGCCAGCCCCGCTGGGGTGCTGTGATCATGAACAGGTTGCACACCCCCTGGCGCCGGTACTCGTAGTCGTAGCGGAGCGGCTGGCCGGGCGCCGGCGGCTGCGGCACGCGCGTCTCCGACACCAGCTGCTTGCTGGTCTCGTCCACGCAGACCACCGGCCAGCGGTCGTCCGGGGGACGCCGGTAGACCTCGAGCACATCCTCCATGTTGTGCACGAAGGCGGCATTGGCCTGCGGGGGGATGCACCAGCATTGTTTCCGCCACGGCTTCAACGCGTTTTTTTGAGGGCCCGGCGCACGGTTTCGGGCGCAATCGCGTCCACCACCTCCAGGGCCACCAGCTCGGCCGCCAGCAGCTTCAGGGTCCAGCGCGCGCGTCCGGGCGGCGGCGTCGAACAGGCCAGCCGGGCCAGCTCGGCTTGGGCCGTTCCGTCCAGCTTGGTCGGGCGCGCAGGCTGCGGCTTGCGTTGCAGGGCCGCCTCCATCCCCTCCAGGACCAGGGCCTGGCGCGTCCGGGACACGGTCATGGCGGTCACGCCCACGGCCTCCGCCGTGCGTTCGTCGGTCCAGGCCGGTCCCTCCGGCCCCTGGTCGCAGAGCAGCCAGATCTGGGCCCGGCGCCGGGGCAGGGTCTTGGGCGAGCCGGAGGCCACCAGCTGTTGCAGGTACGTTCGTTCCTCGGATGACAGTTCCACCAGGAAGCGCTTGTGGGACATGGGGGGCTCTCGACGACAGGGAAGGACGAAGATCGTGGCAGGGACCTTCACCGGTGTGCCACCCATTCATGTTACACCTCACATTTCATCCAAGTTAGCCCACTAGGACATCCCTTTCGTGCGCTTCATCGAGCGTCTTCGTTCCAGGGTCATGCCGATGCCTCCAAATCGCTGGAATAGCCTTGCCGAGGCCCTCACCAGGCAGCCCGCAGGACACATCCCCATGACACGCAAGGAACCCCGACTGCACGCCACGCCGCAGGCGAGGGCCGTGGTCCGGACCCGGCCCCACCTGGGACCGGAACAGATCAAGGTCTTCGAGGATGAAGCGGAGGCCGGGCGCAAGGCGCGCGACTTGGCCCGGACCTTCCCGCAGGTGGAGGTGGTGCCCTGCGGCACCGGACATGCCGTCCTGGCCGACGGCTGCCCCTATCTCACCAACGGCCGGGTCTCCCTCCAGCCGATGCCCACAGGGTAACAGGGGCTATAATTCCTCTTTTTAGGGGGATGCAGCCGGCCGTGCCACGCCCGGCAGGGCCAAGGCCCAAATCGCCAGCGTCATGACCCAGTCGCTCCCGCAGGCGCGGCTTCCCGGTGCTTCAGTCGTTTTCCGGCATCCTCTTGATATCCACCGGTCCGCCGGACGGTTCATTCGACCGGGTTGAGAAACCGTTGCGTGCTGCCGTTGGAAGCCATCCACCCCTCGGTGCCGTCGTCCGCGGCTACAAACCACCATTCGATGGTTCCGGAGTCACCTGCCACCCACACAGGACCGCCCACGAGGGTGACTTGCGTGCCCGCTTCCATCCAAGCGAACGAAAATTCGGTACCGGGATTGGGTTCCGTCTGGAATGCAAGGTGCCCAACCACAACCTCGGCCCGATCCAGCAACGCGAACGGGTGGGCTATGGTGCTGGGTGGCAGATCGCTGGTCTGAGGCGGGTAGGGGTTGACATAATCTTCCGTTGATGGCTGTTCCACGATTTGTGCCGACTCAGCTGCTGGCGGCATGGCTTCGGTGGCTTCCTGGCTTGTTGTCGCAACACCGGTTGCCGGTGACGTGCCAACGGTGTCTGCGGCCATGGAGGTTTCGTTAACGGGTGCGGGCGGTGCTCCGGCCGGGAGCAGATCGGATACATCGGATTGTGCGGGAGCGGCGGTGTCCGTACCGGCCGGTACGGACGAGACCGGGGAACGTTGTCTCAGGGCCAAAGCTCCGACTACCCCGCCAATGAGCAGCAGCACCAGCAACAAGGCCAGCAGCGTCCTCGCGTTGTTCCATTCCCCAATCCCTGCCGTGCCGAAACGCGAATTCTGAATCGGTTCGCCGATATCCAGCCGCACGCCCACCGTATCCAACTGCTGGCGCGTGCGCATGATGCGCACCGGGAGACGCGCGGATTCTTCCGAGGGGGCCCGATATTGCTCCTCCAGAACACGATAGGCGATCTGCAGGGCGGTATCCTGCCGTCGGCCCATGGTGTTGTCATACAGGTGGACCTCGGCCCTAACCGGCGTGTGCTGCCGATCCAGAAATACCAGAAGGCCGGCCACAGGCCACCCGTCGGCCTCGGTCAGGTTGTAGTAGTTGGAGGAAATGACCGCCGGCAGGGGGCGCGCGGCTACGGGCGCGGCGTCAGTTCCTGTCAATTCTCGTGCTTTGACGTTTGCGTCGAGGGCAGTGTTGATGGTGGTCATGGGAGCAGCCTCGGTCGAAGAAGAGAGCAGGTTGTGCGTATGTCTAGGGAAGGTGGGTTAGTTGGACAGTGCCCCCCAGATAGATATCTGTATCGGTATAGAACAGGATGCGCATATTGTAACTGACCGCCAGGTCTTCCCGAAGGAGACCCGACCATCGAATGCTGTCCATGGCGGAGAACTGACCCCAACTGTCGCCATCCAGTCCGGCGACCCTGGCATCGCCGTTGTCGGTGCGGCCGCGGTAGTGGAGGGTGGTGCCTCGGATTGGCGCATCCGTGCGGG
This sequence comes from uncultured Caldilineaceae bacterium, assembly GCA_964566955.1. Classification (GTDB taxonomy): domain Bacteria; phylum Chloroflexota; class Anaerolineae; order Caldilineales; family Caldilineaceae; genus Bin34. The sequence goes on from CAZMKQ010000026.1 coordinate 3,470, forward strand.
CCCGCAGCACCAGCGTGTACGGCGTGCCAGGTGTCATGGCAAGGGGCGCGCGTGCGGGTGCGGTGTCGGAGATGGTGATCGAGTACACCGACACCACGTGCACGTCGCCAGGGTTGACGCGGATGATCCGACCGGACACGTTGTAGTCCGTGCCGGAGACGTTGGCCCACGGTCCGTCGAACTTCACGGAGTCTCCGAAGCGGCGGACGGCCGTTTCGCCCCCGGGTTTGGCGAACACGGCATCGGATTCCCGGATTTCCGCCAGGACCAGATCGGTGCCGGGCAGGTTATTGCCGAGCTGGATGGTGTCGCGGTTGACACCGCGCAAGCGCAACTGGTCCGCCTGCGGTTCGGGGAACATCGAGGCAACGGGATCGGGAGGGAGCAACCCTTGACTGCGGGCCGCCAGGGCCGCATAGCCGCGTCCGGCAAAGGACACGATGATGAACAAAATGAGGAGTTGGAATCCCCACTTCAACAATCTGAACACGTGGCCGCGAGGTACTGAACTGTCGAGGGGCTGCGAACCTGTCTGCCAGCCCGATAACGTGTAGGAGTATAGGAAATGGATTCCCCGCGCCGCGACACATGTGCCATTGCCAGGCAGAACCGGCCGATGGACAGCAGGCTTGCGCATGGGTTCCGGTAGTTGGGTGAGAGCCGGTTGGCTACGGCGGCATTCGGGTTCCGGGCTTAACCTCTACAATACCCGGTACGCCAAACACACACGCCGCATCCAGCACTCCTTCCGGAGGGTCCTTCGCCTTGGCTCATTTCCCCGCGTCTCCAGTTTCCGCCTGTTCAGCGCGCTTGGTGCGCTCCTGGTTCGCTGAAGTCAAGATCTTGCCGACAGGTCTCAAATGGAGCGCAATGGTGTTGGCTGTGATGGCCTTGGCCACACTGTTTCCTACGGCTGCCTGGGCTGCGGCCCCTGTGGTGGGCTCAGTTGCCTTCACGTCCCAACCCGGACCGGACCGGACGTACGGAGAGCAAGGCGATGCCATCCTGATCACGGTTGCGTTCGATCAAGCGGTGTATGTCACAGGCTTGCCGAACATCAAACTAAAGTTGGGCGAAACCGTTGGGCAGGCGAATTATCAGTCGGGTTCGGGTAGTGCCCACCTTGTGTTCGGGTACACCATTGCTCCGGGAGAGTTCACGACCGCCGGCGTCGCTGTGGAAGCCGGTTCGATAGCTCTCAACGGCGGCACCATCCAAAATCAGGCCGGGGAGGCGGCCGTGCTTGCCCATCCCGCGCTGGCACCGGATGCGGCCCACATGGTTGACCGCAGGTGTGTTCTGGACGCGGGATTGGTATCTCTGTCCGGTACGTTCGACATCGTCACCTCGGACAACTGTCTAATTCCCGTGCAGGGCAGGCCGGACCCGCCCGGCCTTGAGTTGCACTGGCAGTCTCCGGCCGGCGCGGAGCATGTGGTGGTCTTTCTGGACGGAGACAGTGAGTATCCGCGGCTCGACACCACCACTGTGGGTGTGGTGAACGGAACCCGCCACGGCGTCGACGATGGAATCGTCTGCAATGCCCTTGGGGAATGCGGCGGCAACGACGACTACCATGCTCCCTTCCGGTTTGAGGCCGGGAATGTGGACAACACCGGCGGCCACGTGTACGCGGCCTATCAATACGGAAGGCGCCCGGGGGCGTTCGGGACCGCAACGCTGCACGTCACGTTGGTGCCGCGGGTCACCGGCGTGGAGGTTGCCGACGGCGCGTGCCGGGTATCCCCTTCGCTGACCTGGGACGCGCCGCCGGATCTCGGACGGTCGGTGTCCTGGGTCGTGTTGCTGACCCAGGACGCGGAGGCCTTCCCCAAGCGCCGGGGCCGCCCGGGCGTAATTGAGGTGGCCCAACCGCGCATCGTCTTTTCCGGTCTGGCAGTGGACCAAACGTATTACGCCAAGGTCCTGCCCCAGGTAGAGGCCTTGGGGTCGGGTGGTTACCTTGAGACGGGCCAAGCGGACAGTGCCCAACAGGTGTCCTTCACGGTGCAATCACCGCCGGTGTTGCTGTCCTCAGTGGAAGATCTGGTGTTGAGGGCGGGCGCTCCTGTGGCCGACGATGCCTTGTCGATGCCGCAGATGTCCAGAGACTGCGGACCCTATACCTATGAACTGTGCCTCAAAACGGATGTCGCGGACGGAACCTGCGCAAGTCGGGTTGAAGCCTTCGGTACGGATGTCGACACGGCCTACTGATGGCTAGGAGGGAGTCATGCGGGGGCCGAC
>CAZMKQ010000026.1:5726-36826 GCA_964566955.1 uncultured Caldilineaceae bacterium
CGCAAGTATCGTGTTGCCGTCCGGATTGACTTTCGACCCGGCCAACGGATCGCTTGCCGGAACACCTGCCGGTGCCGAACCCGGGGCTGAGTACGTCTATACCGTGCGCAACAGCCACGGCTATGCGGTGTCCGGGGAGTTTTCGCTGGCCGTTGCCGGACCGGGCAGGGAAGGTGACTCCGTGCCTTCCATCACGTCCTTGCGGTTTGATTCGGAACCTGCGACGGCCTCCCAAGGATACACGGATGCCGAGGTGATTTCCCTGGAGGTTGAGTTCGATCAACCGGTTCACGTCTCGCGTCGGTCGGCGATCACGCTAACCATGGGCGATGAAGAGCGCCAGCTCGTCTACGTCGATGGATCGGAAACGGACAAACTGAAGTTTGCCTACACAGTAACGGCCTGCGATTCCGATGCGGATGGGGTTTCCGTGGCGGCTAGTGCCTTCGACCTGGCTGGCGGGGTTGTGGTGTCCGACATCGACCGGACGGTGTTGGCCAACCTTACCCACGCATCGCTGGACGGGAGTTCTGGGCATCGGGTTGCCGCCTTCTGTCCAGGGCAATAGATGCCGCTGCCAGTACCCGAATACGGCCCTGTTTCAATCTCGTTGATATTGGTTGCGGGCCATCATGGGCGCACTCCGTCCCGGGTACGGCCACGGTGTCGGTGTCGGACAATGACGACCCGCCGCGTATGCTGGAGGTGAGCATTACCGAGGGCGGCACGGCCAGCTTTACCTTCACGGCCAACCCAGTTCCGGCCAGTTTCATCACGGTCCAGGTGGGTGTCACCCAAGACGGAGACTTCGGAGGCAGCAGGGCTGTGACAATTACAATGAGCGGTGCCACGGCGACCTACACCACCACCGATGATGCCAACGACGAGTCCGATATCAAGGGCCGGGTATATCCGTTCCCATAGGCCAAAAAGGTGGCGCTGGAACCGATGCTGCCGACCTGATAGACGGACTCGGCGTGGCAACTGTGCGGCTGGAACTGAATCTGGGGGGCTCTGAAAAAAAGGGGCAAAAGGAGCAGGAAATCATGCACAACCCCTTTCCTGCAATGAGTGAAGGGACCATATCCGATTGGGTAGGCTCACGAAGCTTCCAACGCGGGCACAGTTACTTCAAGGGTGAGGCCATCCTCGATCCATGCCTTCAAGGCAACACTCTCAAGGCCTGGTGTCAAGGCTCCAGGCCCCAGCCATACAGATTGTGGGTTGCCGGCAGTGCCGAAGGCATCAAGGAGGCTCATTGTTCCTGCCCGGTGGGTGGCGGCGGACGTTGCAAGCACGTCGGGGCGCTGCTGCTAACTTGGTTGCACCACCCCGATGCCTTCCGTGCCGTGGAGGAACCGAACGCGATCCTGGAGCAACGCAGCAAGTCGGAACTGATTGCCCTCATCCAGCAAATGCTGGAGGTTCAGCCCAACTTGGAGACCTTGCTGGAGTCGGCTTTGCCCGGAGACAGCCGGAGCGGCACTTTGGTCAACCCGGAAAGTTACCGTCAACGGGCAGCGGTCGCCTTCCGAAGCAGTTTTGACGATTGGGGTTGGAGTGGCACCGTGGACATTGACATTGTATTGGGTTCCGGCGACAACTTCCTGGCCCAGTCCGATTATGCCAACGCCGGCATCGTGTACCAGGCGGTGGCTCAGGAGATGTTCGAGCATTTGGAGATGGTGCTGCACGAAGACGACGAGTACTTGTACGAAGTCGTGAACCGATGTGTCCAAGGGCTTGGCAACTGCCTGGCTGCCGGGGGCGGCGACGCTGCGGCCAGAGAGAAAGCCCTGCAAGGCCTCTGGTCAATATACCGTTCGGATTTGGACTATGGCGGGTACGGCTTGGGGGATGACGCAGTGGACCTCATGCTGGAACATGCCGACGCCGCCGAGAAGAGCCTCATTGCCGGTTGGGTGCGGGCCGTCATGCCGGCAGCCACAAGCCGGTACAACAGCTATCAACACCGAGCGTACGGCGGATTCCTGCTGGCCTTGGAGGCCGACCACTTGGACGACGATGCCTTTCTGGAGATTTGCCGTGCGAGCGGCCGCTTGGACGATTTGGTGAACCGGCTGCTGACGCTGGGGCGGTTGGACGAGGCGTTGGCGGAAGCCGGTCGTGCCGGGGACGTGGCCTTGTTGACCCTGGCGGGGATCTTCAGCGCACATGGTGATGGCCGCAAGTTGGAGCCATTGGTGGCCGGGAGGATTGAAACGACCCACCATCAGGGTTTGATGGCATGGCTCAAGCATCAACACGAAGAACGGGGGGAGTTGGCCGAGGCCCTGGTCCTGGCCCAACGGGTGCTTGCGCAACGTCCCGGCCTGATCGCGTACCAGGACGTACGGGAACTGTGCCAGCGTCTTGGCATCTGGCAGGCATCACGCTCGAAGTTGTTGGCCGAATGGACCGCCGCCCGGGAATACGGCCTGTTGACCGACATTTACCTGGAGGAAGGCGAAGTAGACCTCGCGTTGAAATCGGTGCGGCAATACGAGCAGATTTCTCGCTATTATGCCGGAGACCGGTTGCTTCGAGTGGCCCAAGCCGCTGCGGCGACACGCCCCCAGGACGCAGTTGAAATCTATCGGAAACAAGTGGAAAAGTTGATAGAGGATCGCGGTCGGAGGAGATACCAAGAAGCATGTATCCATCTGACTACGATGCGGGACCTGTATCGACAAATGTCGCGGGAACCGGCGTGGACGGATTTCATGGCCGCGCTTCGGGAACGCCACCGCCGATTGTCCGCGCTGCAGGATGAGTTGGACAAAGCCGGCCTGTAATCCTGTGTCAGTGCCAGGAATGGCACTCGAAACACTCGTCCCCAGCCAAGGGGCTCAGGAAAACCGCGGTACTTTGCAAGAGGGTCAGACGGCTGGCAGTGCCGTTCGTTGAACTTATGGGGATGACGGGCATTCAATCTCGTTGATATTGGTGGCGGGTCTTCAAGGGCACCTTCGTACAAGCGGGTTCCCGAGGCCGCTTCAGGCCATGCTGCGGGCCATCAGGCCCACGAAGTTGAGAGCACCGGTCTCGGTGAGCAGAGCATCCAAGGAGACAGGAGCAGGGTCGGCCATGAGGGGAATCTCCTGGATGGAACGAAGATCCTCATCCTACCCAGAGTCGGCGCAACCCAAATTAGAATGCGATTGCCCTGCGTACGATCCCCGCTCCACGTGTTGCGAGATTGAGAACAGGAGTCTCAAGCAGATCTTCTCCTGGCCGGCGTGGCTGGAGGCCGGACGCGTTTCAATTCCAATTCCCCGTCGGCAATGGCCCGCACCAACGCTGCGGCCGAGGGCCGTGGCAGCAAATCCGGGTCCAGACTGGTGTAGGACAGACATCCGAACTCCTGGGCCAGTTCGCGGATGCGCAACAGGTGTTCCCGACTGACCCGGATGTTGGAGCGCGTCTTCTTGGGAGGTGTTGAAGCAAGGGATTGTGACATGGCTATACTTGTCTCTGTACATGCCAAGGAACTGTGTATCCTTAGTATACACTTGTTGTTATGCTTGCCGTGGGATGACCAGAAACACAAGGCATGCAGAAGAAGGTATGTCTTGGGGCTTCGCACAGCGTGCTGTTCACTGTGTGTTCCTGAGTAATGTTTCATGCCTTTCTTTGACCCGGGCTTCCCTATCTGGCGTATACCAATTGCCCTGCGGCTCCCGGGACGTTTCCTGGTTGGACCCACCGTTCTGACCGGGTTGGCTCTGGGGGTGACAGGGCCCTGGCTGCAGGACATCCGGGCCTTCCATCAAGCCATGCTTCTGTATGGCTTGTTTTTGGGACCACTGGTGGCGATTTGGCTGACACCACGGTTGGTTCTGTCGGATCCCTGCCGGGATCTGCTGGTCACTACCCGTTATCCGCTTTGGCGCCTGGCCCTTGAACGCCATCTGCTGCTGCTGGGCGGGCTTGGGGTGCTGTGGACCCTGTTTCTGGGTCTGGCGTGGATCCTATTTGGGGTGCGCCACGGGTTTTCGGACCCAGTTCTGTTGGGGCCAATCTGGGGGAGCGGGATTGCCAGCCTACTGTTCTTTGCCGGTTTTAGTCACGGTTGCGGCTGTCTATACCTGCGCGCCAATACCGGCATGCTACTGGCGACCGGAGTGTGGCTGGGGGGCATCGTGTGGGCCCGAAGCCAGCCGGCTGCCAGTCCATGGACACCCTTTTATCTCTTTTTCCGGGATCCACCGTACGCGGGCTTGGGCATACAACCCTGGCTCTTCGGCTTGCTGGCGTGGGTGATCCTGGGTCTGGGCCTCTGGCGTCTGGCCCACGCGGACCGGATTGGGCCAGAAATGGTCCGTTCAGGCTTCCCCTGGCACCTGTTGGTACCGGGATCCACCAAGGGGCTGAACTCCCTGATTGGCTTGGAATGGCGTCTGCTCGCTCGACGCCGGACCCTGTGGATCTATGTGCTGGCCCCACTGGCACTGGGCCTGGTGCTGCCGGTGCATGAGGAGCAGGGGTTGGCCGAATTCCTTCCGAGACTGGTCAGTAACCTTATGGCCTTTCACCTGCCGTTGTGCGCCGTGTTTGCAGCCCCGATCCTCACCCGATCCCTGGCTCCAGACCGGGATTGGATGTGGGCGACCCCTCTGGTGTGGACCCGCAGGTGCGGTGCAGTCCTGATCCCGCTGGCGAGCCTGACGTTGGCCTGCTTTGCCTTGTGGGGCATCTGGCCATTGGCACTGGGTGTCTGGCGTGGCTTTTGGTCCTGGGACCAGGGGTACTATGGCCTGGGAGTGCTCGCCGGTCTGCTGTTTCCCAGCGGGTTGGTGCATGTCCTCCTGATCAGCGGGTTGTCCTTGCTGTTGCGTCGTACGCTGGCGGTCATCGCCGTGTCGGCGGTCCTGACATTGGGCGTGTATCTGGGCGTGCTGCTTCCCGCAGCCTCCCTGTTGGATCCACGGAATTTCCTGTTTCTCTCCCTGCATTTTCATCCCCTGGCGGGAATCATTCAGGACCAGTCGCTGGTGGTTCGCCTGCTGGGACTCCAATTGGGACTGGGAGCACTGTTGTGGTGTATGGGGTTGGCCTTGCTTCCACGGCGCAACCTGCGGATCACTTGGACCCACGCGGGCCAGTGGCAGGTTTGGGCTGCCTGCGGAGGGAGTGCCGGGCTGGTTCTGCTTGCCGGTTTCGCCTACCAGCAGGTAGCCCGGACCCTCCAGGTGCCAGAGCCGGTTGCCGTACCGGATATTGCCTGGTCGGTCCAGGAAGTTGCACACCGGGTCCGGCTCGGGGACCACACCTTGGAGGTGTTCTCCCGGCTCCAACTTACATCTGAACACGCCGAGGAATCCCCAACGCTGGCACTGCGCCTGAATCCGGGGCTGAGGCTCCAGGAAGTTCGGATGGCCGACCAGTCCGTGGCCTGGACCCGTGCCGGGGAAGTGGTGTATCTGGCTTGGCCCGCGGTTCCCGGGGTTCCAGCGGAGGTAGAGGTGCGCTATGTCGGCTGGCCCATACTGCCGCGGGAAGACTATGCCCCCACGGGGTTCGTCAATGTGGTGGGCGTCCATCCGTTCCTGAATTACCCGCAGGCCCAGGTGAGTTATGCCGACGGCCGCTATTTGCAGTGGGTGCGGGACAGTGACTGGACCGTTTGGCCGGTGTCCGCCCAGGTACAGGTGGCCAGCCGGAGCAACACTTGGGAAGTTGATCTGTCGCCGACCCAGTACTCCGTGGTGCTTAGTCCGGAGGCCACATCCCGCCCGGCCGGAAACCGGATCCGCTACGTCTGGTCGGATTCTCCGCCTTCGTTGCTTCTGGTGGCGGGAGACTACCGTCACCGGATCACAGCATCTGGAGCGGAGGTTCTGAGGGGATCCTGGCAAACCCGGCAGGACCAGGGGCAGGCGGAAGCACTCCTGGACCTGTATCAGCGGTTAATGGCTTGGTGGGGCCACCCCCCGGCCGCGATGTCCCAGCTGGTCTATTTGCCCTACGGACACCGCCTGCACGTCGGCCCTGTGTGGCTGGCCTTCCCCAGTCTTGGGACAGGCTCGGTTGTTTCCGCGGAACAGTCCCTCGACCTGGCCATTCGCCTGGCCGAAGACTGGTTACGCGCCGAGATTGCTTGGGAACCAGTACCACAGACTGCCGTACCCGGTTTTGCCCTAAGTGCTTCCTTGTTGCTGTGCCGTGACCCGGATGCCCACAACCGCCAGCTCTGCATCAGTGATCTGCGGTATCGTCCCAATCCGCAAGCGCCCCATGGCCGTCTCATTCCGGAGGACTACTGTCTGTACCAGGGCTCTTACCCGGGCCAAGCATGCAACGGGGTGTCCCCCCTGCGTCGTGCACTGGCCATCACCCTCGCCTACACATTCCTGGCAGAGGAAGAGCCGATTCCGGCTGCCTGGACCCGTTGGCAACAACGGGCAACCATCCCCGGCTGGCCCCAGTTTGATGAGGAACTGGCCGGTTGGCCGGCCAGGCGTCACAATCCCTGTGCCACGGCCCGGGCCCTCCTGACCATGCGGGGCCTGGTCGAGCGTTACGGTGAGACCTTTCTGAGAGACTGGATCCGGCAAATGGCCACGGCTCATCCGCCGGGCGCGGACAGCACTGTGGACACGCAGTTCTGGGAACTGGCAGCCGACTTGACCGGGGAACACCCGAGCCCCGCGGACGTGCAATGCACGGATGTGATCCTGCAGGAGGCATGGTGATGGAAATGGTGGCGCGGGATTTGACCAAATGCTATCGGGACGGCACCATCGCCTTGGCAGATTTCACGCACACTTGGCACTCGGGCGTAGTGCATGGCTTGCTGGGGGCCAACGGGGCAGGAAAGACAACCTTGCTGCGCATGTGCGCCACGCTGGAGCGTCCCACCGCCGGCCTGTTGCAGGTGGGGGCGTGGAATGTGCAAGAGCGTGCGGCACGTCGCCATATCCGCACCCACCTGGGCTACAAACCCCAAGTGTTTCAGTTCTACGACGAACTGACCGCGACAGAGTTCCTGGCGTATATGGGACGCCTCAAGGGCCTGGAGACCGGCCAAGTCGGCCTCCAGACCATCCACCGAGTGCTGGAACAGGTGAATCTGGCGGGGGTGGCACAACGACGCCTCGGCACCTTTTCCGGCGGCATGAAGCAGCGCGTATGCTTGGCGCAGGCCCTGCTGGGCTCCCCGCGTCTCCTGCTTCTGGACGAACCGACGGCCGGACTGGACCCGGCGGAAAGAACCCGCCTGTACTCCCTGCTGGCGGAGTTGGCGGCGCACACACTGATCCTGCTGTCCACGCACCTGACCGAGGATGTGGCCCGGCTCTGTGACCAGGTCACGGTGTTGCAGCAGGGCCGGCAGGTGTTTCAGGGTTCGCCCCAGACCTTGGCCGACCGCGCACATGGCCGCGTTTGGGAACTGGAGGCACCGCCCGACCTAATCCTGAGCGACACCGTGGTTTTGGCTCAAACTCCTGTCGCCAAGGGCATCCGCTATCGCCTGTACGCGGACCGGGCTCCGCATCCCTCCGCTGTGCCCGTCTCACGTCCCACATTGGAGGATAGCTATCTGTACCTTTGCCGCGAGGATGCCGACCACCCCAAGCGATGATAGGCGACTGGTGTACCCCTTACAGGCTGTGTAGGGCTTCCACCGGAGTCACGTGGCGCGCCCGCAAGGCCGGATACACCCCGGCCAGCAAGCCCACCGCCATGCTGATCGCCAGTGCCTGCACAACCATGTCCAGTGCCAGGACGGGCGCGGGATCCCACAGCCCCCGCAGGAATACGAGGGTGTAGACACAGATTGCCACTCCCAGTAGGCCCCCCAAGCTACAGAGCAGAACGCTTTCAAGCAGAAACATGAACGCGATGTCGCGCACGCGTGCCCCAACGGAATAGCGGATCCCGATTTCCCGTGTGCGCTCGCCCAGGCTGACCAGCATGATGTTGGTAACGCCCACACCTCCCACCAGCAGGCTGATCGCCGCGATGGCAGCCAGGAAGAGGGTCATCGTGTCCGTGATTTCGGTTAGGGCTTCCCGCTCGGCATCGGCTGCCGTCACCGCAAAGTCGTGATGCTCCAACGGGCCGATCCGCCTTTGCTGGCGCAACAGTGACTCAATGGTGCGGGTTGCCTCCTCTACTTGGACTGCTGATGCAACCCGCACATGGATTTCGTCTACCAAGGCTTCGCCACTGACGGTCACCATCCCCAGCAGCCGTTTCTGCATGGTTAGGATGGGCATCAGAATCTGGTAGTCCTCCGCGGTGCCGCGCGGTGCCAATACGCCTATTATCTGCACCTTGCGCCCATACAGGGTGATCCAGAGATGCAGCGGATAGGCATCCGATCCGAACAGGTGGCGGACAACGCCGTCTCCCAGCACCGCCACCAGACGCTGGCCCTGACTGTCCTCTGCATCCAGGAAATCGCCCCCTGCCAGCGCGTGTCCTGAGGTAGTCAGGTAGTCTGGCGTGACCCCAAGCAAGTCTACCCACAGCTCGTGACCTTGGACACGCACGGCTGTCTGGGTCCGGACCACCGGCACCACCGCCTGCAGGCCGGGAATGGAGCCCGGGGCTGTCAGTGCCTGATAGTCCGACCAGCGCAGTTCATACTGATCGTGACGGGAGGCAAGGGTGTTGGAGGCGTCGGGTGGCGGGCGGCCCTTCACCAGCAGTTGCGTGACTCCCGCTTGGACGAACTGCTGCTCGATCGTCCCTTGCACCCCCCGTCCCAGGGCCATCATCATCACCGTGGCCGTTACGCCGATGGCAATGCCCAGTACCGTCAGCAGACTGCGCAACCGGTGCTGGAACAGGGTATCCAGGGCCGGCCACAAATAGCGGGGAAACAACATGACGCACGCCGTTGGGGGTTCCGGCTGACGAGAGGTTCAGCGGCAGGTATGCTGCGTCTTGAACTCACTGGCTCCCGCTTGGAAGGTTTGTTCCATCTGTGGTTGCATTTGCTGTGCCATTTCCTCAGCGCATTCCTCCATCGACGCCAGATCGGTGGGATTGCCTACGGCCTGTACCGTGGTGGTGTCGATCACATTGCCGTCTTCATCGTAGACCACGATCTGTTCCAGACTGGCCGGGAACAGGCGGGTCAACAGCGCCGACGGATCCCGGTCCTGCAGCAGGAAGAGCGGCGATACCAGCAGAGCGATCGCAAGCAACATCCACCACAGCCAACGGGGAGCGGACAACAGATGGGTTCTGAACATCTTATATACTCCTTTATGGGCTCGTGCCCCACCCTTCGGCAGGATGGGGCACAAAAAACGCCTGTGCCGTGTTAGGGGCAAGCGTGCCCTCACTGGGAAGAGACACAATCTACAAACCTAGTGGGTGGCACGCTGTTCCCTGCTAATTGGTTCCGCAGTGTTTTGTGCGACAGACCGTTTTGCACGTCACATGCCCTGTAAACCAGTTTTTCCTGCATTTCTTTTCGCATTGCGTACAGTGCTTGTACTTGCTGTACTTGTGAGCCCACACATTGCTGCCGGTCAGGCACGCGATTTCCGGGCTCAGCGTCGGCAAAGCCGTAAACACCGAGGCGAGGACTACTACCAACAACAGCAGCAGTAGCCAGCTCCACCTCCATCGGGACTCGGTTCTCGTAATCATGATGGTCCTCCTTCAAATAGGTGGCTGTCGACGAAAACAAAATGGCTCTGTCAGATTGACAGAGCCACGGCACAGACAACAGGAGATCGGGGTTCACCCAATCCGGAATCAACGGTCCGGGATCGGGAGGTTCCTTGTGGTGGTGTAGCTGAAAACAGGGGGCTTTGAGGCTCACCCGCCTGGGTGAACTGCCCGAGGACAGGTATCCGTTTGTCTGCCGGTTTACCTGCGGCATCCGGATTGGGATCCAGCCCAAAAGCCGGACAGACGCGTTGCCAAACCAACGTGCAGATGCGCGACAGGCACTTGTGGAGGACAAGGTTGCGGGAGTGTGTCTGCTGGCTAACGGTAGCTGGGCTTTGCGCCGGATAAGCAGACTTGTCTCTGTATACATCGTGAATGCGTGTATCCTATGGATACTGAGAGTGTACAACATTATTTGGCCGAATCGCGGAACCAATGAGGAATTGGTGTGAATCCAAGAGGGTGAATGACACTGCAACGAGAAGTCAGGGTGGCTGTTCCGCCAGGCGTCGCCGTGCGTGGGCGCGGACGGCCGCGGCGTTGCGGACCGCACGGCCCTGCAGGCGGTCCAGGGCCGCTGTCAGTAGGGCGTGTCCGTCCCCGCGCAGGCGGCGCCCCAGGGCCAGCGTACGGCCTCCAGGGCCTCCGCCAGCTGGTACAGCGTCAGGCCGGGCTGTTTTTTTGAGCGCCCGCCTGCCTCGCAGCAGGAAGAAGTGCAGGAGCAGACAGAGGGTCATGTGACGATGCCAGCCCTGCCAACTGCGGCCCTCGTAGTCGCCCAGACCCAGCAACTGCTGGCCTTCCCGGAAGCAGGTCTCGATGGCCCAGCGCGCGTCGGTCAGGTGCGCCAGTTGGGCCGGCTTCACCCGGCGGGGGGCATGGCCAAGGAAGACCCGGACCGTATCCGCCCCGGGCGGGCGGCGCAGCACGAGCCAGACGTCGGGGCCGGGCAGGCCCTCGCGGGAGGCGACCACCCGCCGGATGGCGAAGTCGGCCTGCTCGGGGCCGCGGCTGTCCCCCGGCACCCGGTGCCGCGTCCAGGCGTCCGCGGGCGGGTGCGCGGGACCACGGTCGGCGGCCGCTCCGGCCATACGCGCGTGTCGACCGGCACCTCCGCCATGTAGCCCAGCCCCAGGGCCGCGACCCCGTCCAGGAAGTCCCCCGACCGACCGTAGCCCTCGTCGCAGGACACCCAGCGCGCCGGCAGCGAACCGTCGGCCACCAGCTCGGCTAGCATGCTCAGGGCCAGCTGCGGCTTGGTCCGGAAGGTCGCATCCTCGGGCACGCCGCAGCGCTGCCGGCGCGCCGCGTAGGCCTCGTCCCCGACCCAGGCCTCGGTCAGGAACAGCCGCCGGTGTACCAGCGTGGTCCCGCCCTGACCGGTGTAGGCCACGAACACACCCGCCTGGCAGTTGGCCACCTTGCCCAGCCGACCGCAGTACTGCCGGGCCACGCCCACCGAGTGCATCCCCTGCTTGGGCATGTCGGTCGTGTCCACCAGCAGGACGCCCTCGCGCGTGCCCAGCGTAGCCCCCACCGCCTGCCAGTGCCGTTCCAGGAACGGCTGGTCAGGGGCTGTCCGCCGCAAAGTACTGCAGGCGGCGCACCTGGTTCATGTCGCCGTCCAGCTCGCGCAGGACCATGCGCTCGACCGACTTGCGCCGCTCCCCGGACAGCAGCCCCTCGGCATAGGCCAGGAACGAGGTCCCCTGATCACGACGCGGAAACAGGGGCAGGAAACGGGCCAGGTAGGCCTGCAGGGAGGGCTGCAGCCGCTGCAGGTCGTCGCAGGTCAACGGCGGGGCCGGGGACGGGACGGCGGTCATGGCGGAACTCCGGAGGCGGAAGCAGTCCCCGACAACCTACCACATGACTTCTCGTTGCAGTGTTAGGCAGTCCGAGAATCGTCGGGCAGTGTAGGGTATCAGCCCCAAAAGACCGCCTTCACGGAGGTGATGAGATTGAACGCGCCAACCCGTCCGACAGAAGAGATCGCCCGTCTGGGAAAGGAGATGTACGAGCGGGACATCCGCCCGAAGGTGGAAGCCGACCACGTTGGAAAGTATGTCGCTATCGACATTGAGACCGGGGACTGGGCCATTGCCAGCTGCGAGAGCGAAGCGTTGGAGCGGTTACGGGTGCAGAGTCCCGGTGCCATTGATGTCTTGATGGAGCGCGTAGGATATCGGGCACTGCGCAGCTTCGGGGCCGGGTCCCTACGGAGGGGTGGATGATTGAAGGGATGGTGACCGCTGCCCACGAAGCGGTGGTTCCCCTTTCCTTGCAAGCCCCGGAGGGCCGGACCGAGGATATCGAGGCAGTGGTAGACACCGGGTACAGTGGCTTCTTGACCTTGCCGGTTGCGTTGGGGGGTGACTTGGGGTTGCCTTTCGCATACGTAGGCCAGGCATTTCTGGCCAATGACGACAAGGTGGAGTTCAACGTTCATGACGTAACGGTTTTGTGGGACGGCCAGCCGAGACATGTCAGAGCAGATGCGACGGGCAGCACCCCGCTCGTGGGCATGGCTATGCTCAACGGGCACAACCTGAATGTGGACGTTGCTGTTGGCGACCGAGTGGTTATACAGGCGATGGGGTGATTCCGTCCTCGCGGACCGGGCCTCCGCTGCTGATGCGCCGGGTCGATTCCATCGTCGCGGAGGGGGACGAATCGGTATATCGGGCTGACGCAACCGCAGGGAACCAATCAACCACGATCGGGCACCATACCGGGAGTGAAATAGTGTGGTGCGGGTGCCGGCTGTGCCAGGCAGTGTCGCCGCCTCGCTACGCGCTACGAGAAGACAGTCTCCTACCTGGGTTCGTGACGTTCGTCGCGGCGCGCCATTGGCTGCAGGCGACACTCTCGTTGCAGGTCACCCAGCGTGCTGGCAGCGTGTTCTCATTCGTTGACCAGCGGCCCACCATGCGAAAGTTCCGGGTGAGGACACGGATCTCTCCGTAGTTGTCCAGTTCAGGGCGTTCAGGGACTACGCCAGGAACAACGGTCATTTCGACAGCCGCGGGAGGAGAGCGATGACAATAGCCAGAAAGAGCTGTGGGCATGCCTCCTGTGGGTTGCCACGTTCCTGCGCTGCCGGAGCTGCAGGCAGGGAAGGTGCGATGTTCCCTGAAGCTGCCTCGTACAACTCGGTATTCTCAGTCCAACGTCAAGCAATTCCGGCAAGGTGCAACGATGAGGCTGGCGGCGTTCACTGATGCCGGTTACTTCTGGTTGTCGGGCGGTGAGGACCAGAGCCGTCAGGTGGCGGGAACGTTGGCTGTTTCGGAGGCTGGTCGTGTCACATTGGAGACCTTCGGGTATTTCAGTGACGATCCGCTATCGTTGGCACACGGCTCATTTGGTCAAGCCGCCCCAAAGCTGACGCGCATCTTTGGATACACGCGGGAACGAGGTGCCGTCACGCTTATCAACGGCATCTGCACACAGTCCCGGCATCAATCAACGGCAAGCGGAGTAGTGTTCGCCAGCTCCGTGATTCTGGCGGAAACACTCTTGACAGGTGGACACTTCGACGAGGAAGAGCCGCTTTTCGACCGGCTGGCTTGCAAGATCGAGGGTCTGGACGAGTGGCTTGGGATATCAGGAATTACAGCAGAACACGACTTCGAAAACCATCGCACTTCCATCACCTATCAAAGGCCATCCCCCTTGCCGTTTCAGGCCAGCGACGACGTTGAGGGAGAGTTTGGGTTTGGATTCTCGATCCCCAATCCTGCTCCCTGGGCGACCACGGCTCAGGTTTCGCAGAGTGCGTACATCGCACTATCGACTTCCGCGTCATGGACTACTGAGAACGTGATCAATTGGGCTGTAAAGATGCGCAACTTCCTCAGTTTGGGGACGGACGCTCCGGTAGCGATCACCTCGCTCGATGGCTATCTGCCAGTGGATAATCAGGAATCCGCGACCACGAGCAACCGAGAGAATTCGGTGAAAATCTTCTTCCAGTCAGCACAGCACAGTCCCGAATCCGTTGCAGTGCAGCCTTGGTCCATGAGCTTTGCATATCGTGACCTGGGCAATGGGCTTTCGAACTCTCTCACGAACTGGATTGACTTGTGTCGCGAGTGGCCGCAGCCGGTCGGGCTGTTCTTTGACGCGCGATACGGTGATGGCGTCCTGTCAGGCGATCTACAGTTCCTCAAGGTAGCAGAGGCACTTGAAACTCTTGCCCCAGCCAGGGGGATTGGGGAAAACGGGAACCTTTGCGAGGAGGTCAGAAAGCTAGCAGAGCCGTTCGCCGAACTCATGGGAATAGACGGTACTGAGGCGGCATTTGCCGACCGCGTTCGGGCGACCCGGAACTGGTACGTTCACCATAACGAGTACTGGCTCGATCGGGCCAGCACAGGGAGGGATCTGTTCCGGCTACAGTGGCAGTGTGAAGCACTGCTGATTTGCCATTTGACCGCCGTAGTGCTTGGTGATGAGGCAGCGGCAATCCAGGTTCTTCGGGATGCCAAGCCCATCACGAGGAGACTCAGGCAGGCCTGATCCCGATGTGCTTCGGTGCCAACCTTGGATGCTATCCAAGAGAGCGGAGCCCTGAAACGCGAGCGATGGAGCGATGAATTTTGAACGCCTGCTGTCGGCCTACAAATGCAGGTGCGGCTCCGGCGCGGCAGCATCAATTGGGGCGGTCTTGCTGCCGGGCGACGACCATGTCACCGAGTCCGATACATCACTGTGTCCGGATTCTTGGTGTGGCAGGGCTATGATC
This sequence comes from uncultured Caldilineaceae bacterium, assembly GCA_964566955.1. GTDB lineage: Bacteria > Chloroflexota > Anaerolineae > Caldilineales > Caldilineaceae > Bin34. Next base: position 20,107 of record CAZMKQ010000026.1, read on the forward strand.
CAGACGGCAAGACTCCCAAACGCGCGATGGGTAAGTCGCGTGCTGGGGGAGAAACCGTGGGAAGGGAACGATGACGACAGCCAGAACGACCAAATCCTCACCCGCCAGTGTTGCCGCCGACTACCAGTCCGAACTCTGGCAGACAGCGAACGCGTTGCGCGGCAGCATGGATGCCGCCGAGTACAAGCATGTTGTCCTCGGCCTGATCTTCCTCAAGTATGTGTCCGACGCTTTCGGGGAGGCGCGCGCCAGGATCGAAGCCCTGCGCGATGAGGGTGCCGATCCGGAGGAGCCGGACGAGTACCGCGGCGACAATATCTTCTGGGTACCACCCCAGGCACGCTGGCCCTACCTCCAGAGATCGGCCCGCCAGCCCCGGATCGGCCAGCTCGTGGACGACGCGATGGTTGCTATCGAGCGCGACAATCCGGTGCTGGATGGGGTGCTTCCGAAGGACTACGCACGCCCGGCCCTTGATCAGGCCCGCCTCGGACAGGTTGTCGATCTCGTGAGCAACATCAGGGTTGGAGGTGCAGAGGCAGAGGCCATCGACGTGCTGGGCGAGGTCTACGAGTACTTTCTTGAGCAGTTTGCATTGGCCGAGGGTCGCAAGGGCGGCGAGTTCTACACGCCGCGCTCCGTGGTGCAGCTCCTGGTGGAGATGCTCGAGCCATATCGTGGCCGCGTCTATGACCCATGCTGCGGCTCCTCCGGCATGTTTGTCCAGTCAATTGAGTTCATCCGCGCGCATGCCACCGGCAACAGCAATGCCGACAGGGCCGCTGGGGCCATCTCCATCTACGGACAGGAGTCGAACTACACCACTTGGCGGATGGCCCGTATGAACCTCGCAATCCGGGGTATTGAGGGCCAGATCGAGCACGGGGACAGTTTCCACAACGATCGCCACCCCGATCTGCGAGCCGACTACATCCTTGCCAACCCGCCCTTCAACGTTTCCGATTGGGGCGGAGAGCGGTTGCGGGACGATCAGCGCTGGGTATACGGGAGCCCACCGGTGGGCAATGCCAACTTCGCTTGGGTGCAGCATTTCCTGCACCACCTCGCGCCACGTGGCTCCGCGGGCTTTGTCCTCGCCAACGGATCAATGTCATCGAACCAGTCTGGTGAGGGCACGATACGGAAGAACATCGTTGAGGCGAACCTCGTGGACTGCATCGTTGCGCTCCCGGGTCAACTCTTCCGTTCGACCCAGATCCCTGCCTGTCTGTGGTTTTTGTCCAAGGGCCGAAGTGCAGGGGAGTATCGGGATCGCGAAGGCGAGGTGCTGTTCATCGACGCCCGAGCGATGGGTCGCATGACCGATCGCACGCACCGCGAACTGACTGCAGAGGACATCTCGCGCATCGCAGATACCTACCATGCCTGGTGTGACAGCGAGAACTCGGGTGAGTATGCCGATGAGCCCGGTTATTGCAAGTCGGTGGACCTTGAAGAGGTGCGTCGGCATGGGCATGTGCTCACGCCAGGCCGTTACGTCGGTGCCGCCCCACGCGAGGACGATGGGGAGCCGTTTGAGGAGAAGATGGCGCGCCTTGCTGCACAATGGCGCAAACAACGCACCGAGGCGGAGCGGTTGGATGCGGAGATCGAAGCTAACCTGGAGGTGTTGGGGTACGGTGGGAACAGTGAACGGTAACAAGCGAAACGGGCAGGGCGCATGCCGCTTGAGCTAACGAATCTCCGCAACTCCATCCGGTCGCTCGCCGATCTACTGGCGGTTGCCGAGAATGACACACGCATGGGACAGTTCACCGAAGTCGAGCGCAACGGTATTCGCGCCGGCGTCATCCAGAACTTCGAGGTCACCTATGAACTGGCTTGGAAGTTGATGGCGCGCTGGCTCAACACCCATGTCGGTATCGGCATCGCGGATGGCGTCACCCGACGCCAGTTGTTCCGGCTGGCCGCCGAGAGCAACCTCATTCATGATGTTGACCAGTGGATGCAGCATCACGAGGCACGCAACACGACATCCCACACCTACGACGAGGAGAAGGCCGCTTGGGTCTACCAGGACACGAGGGAGTTTGTGCACGATGCGCGGTATCTGCTCCTGGCACTGGAGGCGAGCGATGATTGACCTCAACCCCGCGCATCTCGCCATCGTCGAGCGCATTCTGGCGAAGCATGTGCCGGAGTGCGAAGTGCGCGGGTTCGGCTCGCGCGCGACCTGGAACGCCAAGGACCATTCCGACCTCGATCTGGCCGTTGTGGGCGAAGGGCCGCTGCCACGTCGAACCCTCGCCTTATTGAAGGAAGCCTTCGAGGAGTCCCGGCTGCCGATGCGTGTCGATGTCATCGACTGGAACGCCATTACCGACGGCTTTCGCGAGTCGATCGAACCGGACACAGTGGTGGTGCAGGACGCGGCACTGCCCCCTGGCTGGCGGCAAGCATTGTTCGGGGAATGTGCCGTGCTTGTACGGGATACTGTTTCCCCAATCGACATGGGTGACATGCCGTACGTCGGTCTTGAGCACATTGGCGAAGGCACACTTTCCTTGGTGGAGTTGGGTGTTGCAGCCGAGGTAACCAGTGCGAAGTCGCGCTTCAAGAACAACGATGTTCTCTTCGGTAAGCTACGTCCGTATTTCCGGAAGGTAATCCGAGCTCGCTTTGATGGCATCTGCTCGACTGACATCTGGGTTATCCGCCCAGCCGAAGGTGTGGATGCAGGATACCTGTTCTATGTGATGGCCTCCCAAGCGTTTGTAGATGCCGCAACGCGCGGGTCGGAGGGTACGAGGATGCCTCGCGCGAAGTGGGACTTCGTATCTCGAATCCGTCTGAGACTCCCACCCTTGGAAGAGCAACGGGCTATTGCTCACGTGCTCGGTGCGCTCGACGATAAGATTGAACTGAACCGGTGCATGAGCGAGACGCTTGAGCAAATGGCCCGTACTCTGTTCAAGTCGTGGTTCGTGGACTTTGATCCGGTGCATGCGAAGGCTGAAGGCCAACCCTCAGGTCTCCCACCTGACCTTGACGCGTTGTTCCCCGGGACGTTTGAGACTTCGGAGTTGGGGGAGATACCGAAGGGGTGGGATGTGAAAAAGTTGGAAGAGATTTCCCATCTCAATCCTGAGTCCTGGTCTCGGACCAATAGTCCAGATGATGTTGAATACGTTGATCTATCAAATACTAAGTGGGGAATGATTGAATCTACCCAGCATTTTATTTGGAAGGATGCTCCTAGCAGAGCAAGACGTATCCTGCGCTCTGGGGACACAATAGTTGGTACAGTTCGACCAGGCAATGGTTCGTACTCACTCATAGGAAATGATGGCCTTACGGGAAGTACCGGATTTGCAGTCCTTCGGCCTGTACATTTACGATTTCGAGAACTGGTATATCTTTCTGTGACAGCACCAAACAATATAGAGTGGCTAGCTCACCGAGCAGATGGTGCAGCATATCCTGCAGTTCGTCCAGAAATCGTTTCTGAAACGAAAGTAGCAATTCCTACTGTCGAAACTGATGTGTTGGATTGGTTTTCTACGGTAGTTGGCACCATGCTCAACAAGATAGAGTTTGCCAAGATGGAATCACGTACCCTTGCCGTGCTACGGGATACATTGCTTCCCAAGCTCATTTTGGGTGAGATCCGCGTTGGTCATGCCGAGAGGGTGTTGGAGGCCGAGATATGAGAAGCACCTCTGCGGCCTTCACCGAATCGGAGGTTGAGGATGCCGCGCTCGAATGGCTTTGCACTCTCGGTTGGCAGACCGCGCGCGGGCCTGACATCGGCCCAGATGGTTCGAACGAGGAACGGACCGACTATGGCACCGTCATACTGGAAAGGCGTCTGCGGAATGCACTCGCGCGGCTCAACCCGGACCTGCCCCCCGAAGCGATCGACGATGCCTACCGCAAACTGACTCGCCCCGAGGGCTCATCTCTCGAGGCCCGTAACCGCGACTTCCATCGCATGCTCGTCCGGGGTGTGACCGTTGAGTATCGGCCTGTTGGCGACGTGCTCCGCGGGGCACAAGCCACCGTCATCGACTACGACAGGCTTGCCGCCAACGACTTCCTCGCGGTTAACCAAATGACCGTCACCGAGCGTAACCACACTCGTCGGCCCGACATCGTGCTGTTTGTGAATGGCCTGCCGCTCGGTGTAATCGAGCTCAAGAATCCAGTCGATGAAGAGGCTGACATCTGGACGGCGTGGCAACAACTTCAGACCTACAAGGCTGAACTACCCTTGCTGTTCTCGATGAACGAGCTGCTTGTTGTTTCGGACGGCACCGAAGCGCGCCTCGGCACACTCACCGCGGGTCAGGAGTGGTTCAAGCCGTGGCGCACGGTCTCGGATGAGGGCCTCGAGACTGGTACCGTATTGGAGCTGCATGTACTGCTGGCAGAGGTCTGCACGCCGGAGCGGCTGCTCCCGCTGTTGCGCGACTTCATTGTCTTTGAGGACGACGGTAGTGGCGTGCTCGTGAAGAAGATGGCTGGCTATCACCAGTTCCACGCCGTGCGTACCGCGGTCACCGAGACGTTGCGAGCGGCCAGGTTGGGCCCAGATATAAACGTTGGTAAGGAGACTGGGCCAAATGGGGCCGGCCGCCGTCTGGGCGATCGTCGCATTGGTGTCGTCTGGCACACGCAGGGCGCGGGCAAGAGCCTGACAATGGCCTTCTACGCTGGTGCGATCGCGCGCGAGCCGGCTATGGAAAACCCGACCATCGTTGTTTTGACCGATCGCAACGACCTTGACGACCAACTCTTCGGAACCTTCGCGCGTTGCCAGGACCTGCTTGGCCAGCCACCGGCGCAGGCGGAGAGCCGTGCCGATCTGCGCCATAAGCTCTCGGTCGCCTCAGGCGGCGTGGTATTCACCACGATCCAGAAGTTCTATCCTGAGGAACAGGGAGACACACATCCCTCACTCTCGCTGCGGCGCAATATTGTCGTGATTGCCGACGAGGCGCATCGCAGCCAGTACGACTTCATCGACGGTTTCGCGCGGCATATGCGAGACGCGTTGCCGAATACTTCGTTTGTTGGCTTCACGGGGACGCCCATCGAACTGCGCGACGCGAACACCCGCGCGGTGTTCGGCGACTACATCAGCATCTACGACATCCGGCACGCCGAGCTTGACGGCGCCACGGTGCCGATCTACTACGAGAGCCGCCTTGCCAAGGTCGCTTTGGACCAGGGTGCGCATGCGCTTATCGACAAGGAGTTCGAGGAGGCTACCGAAGGTGAGGAGGTCGAGCGCAAGGAGCAACTCAAGACGCGCTGGGCACAGCTTGAGGCAATCGTTGGCACTGAGCAGCGCGTCCGTCTCGTTGCCGAGGACATTGTTGAACACTACGAGCAGCGCCTTGATGCCATTGAGGGCAAGGCGATGGTGGTTTGCATGAGCCGCCGCATCTGCATCGATCTTTACCGCGAACTTGTGCGATTGCGCCCCAATTGGGAACACTCCAACGATGATCAGGGCGAACTCAAGATTGTGATGACCGGATCCGCTTCGGACCCGCTGGACTGGCAGCCGCACATTCGCAACAAGGCGCGCCGCGAGGTCCTTGCGAAACGATTTCGCAACCCAAGTGATCCGCTGCGCGTAGTTCTCGTGCGCGACATGTGGTTGACGGGCTTTGACGCACCGAGTCTGCACACGATGTACATTGACAAGCCGATGCGCGGCCACGGTCTCATGCAGGCGATCGCTCGTGTCAACCGAGTGTTCAGGGACAAGCCCGGTGGCCTCGTGGTCGACTACCTCGGCCTCGCGAAAGAACTGAAGCAGGCTCTTGCCACGTACTCCGATAGTGGTGGCAAGGGCAGCACGGCCGTCGACCAGAACGAAGCTGTTGCATTGATGGTTGAGAAGTACGAAGTGTGCTGCGGCATCCTTTATGGTTTTGACTGGTCGGCATGGACCGGTAGCCCTGCTCAGCGGCTGGAGCTGTTGCCCGCAGCCCAGGAACACGTACTGTCACAGGAGAACGGCAAGAAACGCTTCGTCACCATCGTACGTGAGCTGGAGCAAGTGTTCGCCCTTGCCGTCCCACACGCGGAGACGACCCGCATTCGCGACGACGTAGCGTTCTTTCAGTCGGTACGGTCGGCATTGGTCAAGCGTTCCGCAGGCCAGGTGCGCGCGGACGAGGAGCTGGACCACGCGGTACGGCAGATCATTGCCCGCGCGGTCGCGCCCGAAGGTGTCGTTGACATCTTTGCGGCAGCTGGCCTCGAAAAGCCGGACATCTCCATTCTTTCCGACGAATTCCTCGGAGAGGTGAAGGGCATGCCGCACCGCAACCTCGCGGTGGAATTACTGCGAAAGCTGCTCCAAGGTGAATTGGCAATCCGCCGGAGAAAGAACGTGGTGCAATCACGTTCGTTTGCCGAGATGCTCGAGCAGTCGCTACGGCGCTATCAGAACCGCTCGATCGAGGCGGCGCAGGTTATCGAGGAGCTCATCGAGCTGGCCCGCGCGATGCGCGAGGCCAATTTGCGCGGTGAGCAGCTCGGCCTCACCGAGGACGAACTTGCCTTCTACGATGCTCTTGAAACCAATGACAGCGCGGTTCAGATCCTCGGCGACGAGACACTCCGCGCCATTGCCTGCGAACTCGTCGAGACCGTGCGTACGAACGTCACCATTGACTGGACATTGCGCGAGAGCGTCCGGGCGAGCCTCCGCCGGTACGTGAGGCGGGTTCTCCGCCGGCACGGATACCCACCGGACAAGCGGGAGCAGGCGACGATGACAGTGCTTGAGCAGGCGGAAGTTCTGTCGGAGGGTTGGGCAACTGCCTAAACCCGGAGACGGGGTAGAGGGGCACTGTTTCAATCTCGTTGATATTGGTGGCGGATGCACAGATGACGAGGGATCCCTACAATGGTGTTGTCACGACCACCATTGAGGATTCCTCGTCATAGACTTCATTCTGTGCATTAGCCCCTGCCAACCCAGAAAGCCAACGGGCCCTGCCCGCGGCTCCGGCTGTTCCCAATGCGGGGCCTGCGCCTGGCACCACAACGGCACCTATCCCCGCGATCTGGTGGCCCTGGGGCGGCTGCAGGTGCAGTGCTGGGCAGTACCTCGCCCTTGCCACCGGGCGTGACCGCCCTCCCACGGCTCCAGTCCTTCCGGGGGCTGGTGACATCCCTGTACGTGTACAGCGTCAGTTTCCGGGGGCTGGTCCGCATCCTGGATCTGCTGGGCTGCGGTGTGGGCGCGGCCACGCTGTGGCGGGACGTGCAGGAGGTGGCCCCAGGCGTTGACAAGGGTATTTGTACAAAATTGCGCACAATCAAACGGCTTGTCTTGCACCCACCAAGCCATCGTTCCGTCCCGATTCCCTGTCCCGGGGCACGCTGAACCCAAGATGGCTGCCAACGGGGCTGGACCGATCCGAATTCCCAGACCGTTTACACTCACCAGACACTCCAGGAGGTCGTTGGCTCCCAATCAAGCCCCTATTGTCGACATTGCGACCCTTGAACATATGTACAAACACCCTTGTCAACCCGGCGGGCCGGGGTCTTGGACCGTCTGCAGGGCTGCGCGGTCCGCAATGCCGCCGCAGCCCGTTCCCACGAACGACGCCGCCGCGCGGAGCAGCCACCCTAACCTCTCGTTGCAGTGAGTTACGCATGACCATGACTTGCTGTCTGGTCAGGTCGGATTGGCATCGCTTTCAAAACCCAACACCAAAGCACCCCAGTCACTTGGAAAATCTTCTTGGATCAACTTCAGAATTCCCCTTCGGCAAAGATCCTGGGCATCTGACAGTAGCTTTTGATTCTTGAAAAAGAGAATTCGACTAGAGTCACCGATGCTACCAGTATGTACTGCTTTTGATGCCACATCATAGGCTTTCCGCAGTTTCTTGCGAATATCTTTCCTTTCGTTATAGTCAACCCCTAGATGCCATGCTCCAAATAGAGACAACCTAAATCTCATTTCCTGACTGTGTTCATTGATGAAATCTCTCAGATAGAGTGCTTCGAGTGCGATCCTCAAATCAATGAATTTGTCTGCTAGTGGTTTATACGTGTTCTTTGACTTCATCCATCTGGAAGCTGCTACTTGAATTGCACTGGAATCCATTTCAGTTAGTGCCCTGAGAGTGCTACGGATTTGCGTTTCCGACACATTCAGATTCGACTGGCTGTGCAGAGTTAAAGTGGTAACCCCGGTGGCATGCTTTGTCAACGTGCTGTTTGTGACAGTTCTAGGCTTAAAATGTTCGGAACCTACAGACCAACTGTCGTTCCACTTGTAAAAAAAGAATGATTTTAAATCCTGATAATCATTCCAATAGAATCCAGATTCAACATGACTGTTGCATTCGAGGGCAAGTGCCAAGAAGATTGTATTGAAGTAAATGCTTGATGAGGATAAAGCTTGTATCTGGGTTTTCGACTGTTCTGTATGTGGACAGAACAATGCAGGACTCACACTGCAGTCTATTGAGACTACAGTGCGGCCTAGGTAATCCTCAGACGACACATCGCGACGGTTGGGTAGGCTGGAAGACAGTTTGTCAGTAGAGAAAGGAAGTGGATCAACATAAATGCCATCCGCAAGTGTGAGGGGTTCATTGGTGCTCCATCCATTAATGATCGACGAAGTCCGGTATGTGACTGGTTGGCCTTTGAGCCATTCCGAAAGTAAACGTGTGACTTTATCCACACCAATAACTGTTGCACCTTTGACTAACCCTCGTGCGAAACTATCTAGCGATGACACGGAGTGAATACATGAAAGGTAATTGGGTTGGAGAGTGGAATACGTCCTCCTGCCCAATTCAGGTCCACAGGTTGGTAACGCATACCCGATGGTATCTGTCTGTAAGTCGATAAAATCCTTTAGTAGGCCTCGAAGATGATTCTTTAGTTGTGAAAGGGGTTCCTCAATATCAATTGAAACACCTCTTTCGCTATTGGATCTTTGAGTGTCCTGAATGTAACTTTCAAGAAGCCTTTGCTTCTTCTCTGAAGTGACAATCTCATTGTGTCTCGAATTAGAAACTGCAGACCCAGGTCTGTTTGTTACCTGGCTGCAATCAATTGCAGCCAGAAGCTGAGTCGCAATTGAATCTAGCAGTTCTTGCATCCGTCTCATTTGAAAACCCCAATAGTTGTGTACGCCTATCGAGACCAGGCAGAGTTTGTAAGTCTGTATCTTACACCTAAACTTAACTTGGTGCAAAGTTTGAGCTAAGTGGATGTCACCGCAGGACAAACATAAAGTCGCGGTGCATCGAGGCTGCGCGGTCCTGCGCGGTCCCGGCCTCGGTGAACGGATGGCAGTCCCCGCAGCCGGCAGCGCGCCGTGCGCTATTCATTGCTAGTGCATGCTTGCGTAAGTACTGTGTCTAAAATAGGGGCTGCATGGAACCCCCACAGACATCAGCAGGCGATCATGGCACGCACCCGCGGTTTGACCTTGCCGGCGACGGACCAAGCGACCCTGGAGCAGTGGGCGCGGTCGCAGAGCCTGCCCCACCACCAGGTGCAGCGCGCCCGCATGCTGCTGGGCCTGGCTGCCGGCCGGACCCTGGCCGCCGTCGCGGCCGCGGTGGGCGCCAGCGACGAGACCGTCGCGCGCTGGCGCAACCGGTACCTGGCCGAGGGCTTGGCGGGGCTGGCGGACCGCCCCCGCAGCGGTCGCCCGCCGACCTACACGGACGCGGACCGGGAGGCCATGTGGAAGAAGCTGCAGGCGGACCCGCCCGATGGTCACACCTGCTGGAGCCTGAGCCTGATGGCCCGGGAAACCGGCATCTCGACCGCCCAGCTGAGCCGCTGGTGGTCGGCCGCCGGGATCCAGCCCCACCGCGTGCGCACCTTCAAGCTGTCCAACGACCCCGGTTCGAGGCCAAGCTGCGCGATGTGATCGCGGTCTACGAAAAAAAAAGACGCCCGACGTTGTGAGACTGTGCTTCGACGAGAAACCCCAGATGCAGGCCCTGGCCCGCACCCAGGCCGGCCTGCCCGCGCGCGCCGGCCGCCCCGCCACCCGCACCCACGACTACGTCCGCCACGGCACCCTCTCCCTGCGGGCCGCCCTGGACCTGGACACTGGCCGCATCTACTATGCCTGTGCCGCCCGCAACCGGCATCAGGAGTTCCTGGCCTTCCTGCGCCAGCTGGCCCGGCGTTTCCCCACTCAGCAGGTGCACTTGGTCCTGGACAACTACTCTCCCCACAAGCACCACAAGGTGAAGGCCTGGCGGGAGGCCCATCCCCGCTTCCACTTCCACTTCATCCCCACCTATTCCTCCTGGCTGAACCGGGTCGAGGCCTGGTTCAGCACCCTGCAGCGCCAGGTCATGGACCGCGGCTCCTTCGACGACGTGGCCGACCTGCAGGCGACCCTGGGCCGCTACGTGCGCGGCCACAACCGCCGGGCCACGCCTCCCCGGTGGAAGGTCAAGGCCGATGCCATTCTGGCCCAACTCGCCCAGATCCGCAGAACTTACGAAATGGTGCACTAGCCTGACTGTGGATGCCGAGGCCCTGCTGACCATCGTCCGCGGCCCTTGGGGCATCGAGAACGATCTGCATCGCACCTTGGACGTGTAGTTTCGGGAGGATGCCGGCCGCCTGCGCACGGGCTACAGGCCCGCCGTGATGGGCATCCTGCACCGAGTCGCCCTGAAGATGGTCAGAAAAAGCGAAATAGTACCAATCGGATCAACTCCCAGTATTCGAGGACGTGGGCAAATGCGAGGGAAATCGCAACTACTGAATATTGATTATTTGAGTATTTTTCTTATCTGGAACACAACATCAGGCAATACATGTTCGTATTCCACGCCGGTGGCCAAATAGATAGGCACGTCATACCTCTGGTTTCCGTAATCAACCATTGAGGGCACGCTGTGCTGCAATCGGCCTGCATCAACTGGAACTCTTCTGGAAATCCAGAGCCACAACGGGGTATCGCCTCTGGTGGACCACAGCTGGAAGTTCACACACAAGAACAAGTCGCCGGGGATCACATCCCCTGAAGCACTTCTAAACCTGAAATACCGCCCGTAGCCGTCTCTCTGGGGCGTGGCGCGCAATCTCTTCGTAGACATCCATCCATCCTTGACGCCGTGTCTGACCACATCGTCGATCAGCGTATTGAGCCATCGGATCCTGCGGGCCAGGGATGGGCCCAGTTCTTCGGCATGGATTGGCTGGAAGGCTTCGTCATCCTCCCGCCGGCAAAGACCTCGAAGCTGCTGAATGTCCGACGCAACCACCGAATCACTGGGCACCGCGGCGGCCAACCGGTCCAGCAACAAAATCCAGCTGACCAGCATCAGTCGTTTGTCCGATCCCGCAATCCTTGCCTTGTGGATCTGCGCGGCCGTTTCCACCGCCTCCAACTGAACCCCATCTGTTCCTGTATCCAGTTGGTGTCTGATCTCGGCCCACAGGGTTGCCAATCTCGAGCCGGGGGCAACAAACAACAGCAGCCCGCGTCCCTCCTCCAGCTGGTCGAAATAACCCCGGGCTTGGCCTTGAAGCAAGCTGGCCCAGAATTTCGACTCGACCAGCAAGCGTTTCCGCCCTCCTTGGTCGTAGCCAACCATGTCCGGGCGCGACCCATCTTCGTAGGTCACCTGTGTTTCGAAGTGGGTCAACGATTCCAGATGGAAGCTGCTATCCCGTAGAAGGAGGCCCAGCGCATTACGACAACCGGATGATTTGTTCAGAATGAAAGCCAAGGCGTCGGTCGCCGTGTCTTCCCTGCGATGCGTCAATCTGGGGACCAGGTACGCCATCAAAGTGGATTCTTGAACCACGGAACATCTCCTTGGCCGCTTCCGTTTGCCGGGCCGGATTGACCAGACAGTCTTCCGGCTTGCCGGAATCACCGGGCTGGATGATGAAATCGCGTCGGTCCCGGTAAAGCCGGGCGCGGATCAAGCTTGGGGCACGCCTGGCGCGAGGATTTGGGCGGAGGCAAAACACTCAACTTCGTGTGCCTGACGGCGGATGCTATGGCCTGAGGTCCGCGATCTGAAGTCGATGTCCAAACTGACTGCACCCAGGATTAGAGCCACGAAGCGGAAGGTGACTGTTTGTTCGGTTCAGCGCTTGCGAGCCCGCAGTCGGTCAAAGGTTGCCAGATAGTCCTCTGGACCGGATCGGCCTTCGTGTGCGCGATACCTGCACTGGTTGTCATTGCCATGTTCTCTATGGGCGCAATTGGCTTGGACGCCGTTGGCCCTGTTGGGTGTTGCATCGCATCTGTGACCAACCCTCAAGGCGAGGTTGGAGCGTGATCTTGGGGTTGGGTTGGCGATGTCACAGGGATGCCAGGGCCCGGACCACAAACATGAGGACCAGCAATACCACCGCCGAGGACACGTCGATCATGCCCAGGGGTGGGATGTACCGCCGCGCCAGGTCGAGCACCGGATCGGTGAGCCGGCACAGCAGCTGGACGGGTGCCAGGGAGTAGTCCAGGTTGGGAATCCAGGTCAGCATGATCCTGATGAAGATCAGGAAGGAATAGACTTGGAGGACGGTGATCAGGAGAGCCATGCGAAATAGTACCGGGTTCGCCGAAGATGAGTGGCGGCAGCGGTTAACCGCCCAGTTCCACGCTCCGCTTCCAAGCCGACTCGATCGCGGACGCAAAGGCTCCTCGCAAGCCTGCAAGTTCGAGTTCCTGGAGCCCTGCGGCCGTGGTGCCGCCAGGGGAGGTGACGCGGTTGCGCAGTTCCGCAGGGTGGATATCGGCCAGTTGCTTGGCCAGTTTGCCCGAGCCCAGAAACGTCTGCGTGGCCAGTTTGGCGGCTGCCTCCCGACTCAGGCCAATGTGGACGCCGGCATCAATCATGGCTTCCAGCACCAGAAACAGGTAGCCCGGACCCGAACCGTTGATGGCCGTCGCCCGGTCCAAGTCTGCTTCATGATCGGTGTACAGTTCCTCCCCAACCGCCGCAAATATGGCCCGGGCAGATGCGCGCTGGGTATGCGAAACTCCGCTGGTGGCCGTCCACATCGTCATGCCCGCCAGTACCTGGGCCGGCGTATTGGGCATGGCCCTAACCACGCTGTCGGTCCCCGTGGCAAGTTGCAGGGAATGCAGTGAAACTCCGGCCATGATGGACACGTACAGGCCGATGTCCAGGGACCGGTCCTCGCGAAAGCGTTGCATTGCGGTCTCGAACACCTGCGGCTTCAGGCACACAAGGGCCAGTTCGTGCGACCAGGGACCGGTGCGTTCCAAGGCGTTGACGGCCACGTCGAACTCCGACGCCAGCGCGGCCTGCAAGGCCGGCACCGGTTCGGCCACTTCGATTTCGTCGGGCTGGTACAGTCCCTTCTGCAGCACGCCGCGCAGCAGGGCACTGCCCATTGCCCCTCCCCCAATGATGAGGATTCGCCGTTCTGGTGCCATCGGAGCGGTCCGCAGGAACTGTTCAGTCAGCTCTGGGACCGAACAGGGAAGTGCCAATGCGGACGATTGTAGCACCCTCCCGCACCGCCGGCTCGAAGTCCTGACTCATGCCCATGGAGAGTTCGGTCCATTCCGAAAGGGCAAGGCTGGTTTGGATCCGCCGGAGTTCCGCACGGACTGCGGCAAACAGGGTTCGCAGTTCGGTTTCGTTGGCACCCAGCGGGGTCATCGCCATCAGGCCCCGCGGGGCCAGGCCTGCCATTTGCGAGATGGCTTCGGCCATGGGGAGCGCCGCGTCGAGCGCGACCCCTTGTTTGGATGCTTCGCCGGCCGGATTGACCTGGAGCAGCATGGGTACGGGAGTCCCCGTGCGCAGGCCTGTGTTGGCCAGCAGGCGCGCCGTCTTGAGACGGTCCACGCTTTGAATCAGGGTCAGATTCGGTGGCAGCAGTTTGAGCTTGCGGCTTTGTAACGGGCCAATCAGATGCCAGTGGATCGGACGCGCGGCCAGATCCGGAACTTGGTGCCGACGGGCCAGCTCCTCCGGACGGTTCTCGCCGAAGTGGCGCACGCCGCAGTCGAACGCGGCTGCGACCATGGCATCGGGCTGGGTTTTGCTTGCCGCCACCAGCGTTACGTCCTCAGGGTGCCTGCCGGAAGCCTCGGCCGCGCGGGCCAGCCGTTCCCGGACTGTATCGACCCTGGATTGCAGGTGTTTCCGGAGTTGGCCGCTGTTCGTCACAAGGAAGTCCCGCGATGCCTATGGAGCCGATGGGGATCGAGGTTCAAGCCAGCAAAGCATGCCGAACAATCCGCAACGGCCTTGTGCAGCCCGATGGGAAAAAAACTCGTCCGGCAGGGCAGCGGTGTCCAATCCGCTGACCTCGATTCTGTCGCCGGGCACGCCCCCGGCCGCGAGTTGTCGCCGGTTGGCCTCCCACAGGTCGAAGTACGCCCTGTCCGCGCGCGCGGATGGCCGGAGCAGGGAGGCGGCATTGTCTTGCGTGGTTCGGACCAGCCGGATTACGTCGTCGCCAATTTCATAGCTGTCCGGGCCGATGCTGGGGCCCAGACCGGCCACGCAGTCGGCCGGGATGGTTCCGTACCGACGGCCAAGCTGTTGGAGCAACCGCTCGGCGATGCGCTTGACCGTGCCCTGCCAGCCGGCATGGGCCACACCGAGTCGGTGGCGCATGGTGTCGTAGATCACGATGGGCACACAGTCCGCATACAGGGTCATCAAGGGCAGGCGAACTTCGGAAGTCACCAATCCGTCCGTTCCTGCGAGCCGCGTGCCGCGGTGGGCGTCCGTGGCCTCGCAGACGGCATCGGATCGGATTTGTCCGGCCCACACCAAGTCCTCCCGGCGATATCCGCATGCCCGGCTGAAACGCTCGATGTTGGCGCCGACCGCAGCTTCGGCGTCACCCCGGCGCGTGCTGAAGTTCAGCGAGTCGAAAGGGGGTTCGCTGACGCCGCCTGCGCGCGTGCTGACGCACGCCTCCACAGGCCAATCCGCCAGCAGCTCGAATTGATAGGCCGGCAGGCCGTTGTGCAACTTGGTCAACTGCATGCCGGGCACCGATGGGGAGTCATTCGGGCCGCATTGGCCGACGGTGGGACGGGCGGCGGACCCGTGCGTCCGCCGCTGTGGGTTGCAGTCGCCCGGTGTGCCAAGATATAGGCCCGATCACGGAGAGGACCGGGTTTCGGCGGGAAGGGCGCGGCCAGGGTCCGGACCCGGCACTGCCAGGCTGCTGTTGCGGATTTCCCAATAGGCGAGTACATGTCTCTGTATGACGTAACCGGACTGGGCGAAGTAATGCTGCGCCTCAGTGTACCTGCCGGCAGCCACTTGGAAACCGCGCGGCAGCTTGATGTGCATCCCGGAGGAGCGGAGGCCAACACCCTGGTGGCCCTGGCGCGAATTGGGTACCGCACAGCCTGGTGCAGCGGCCTGCCGCTCGGAGCCACCGGTCGCCTGGTAGCCAACCACCTGCGGCAAGCCGGCGTTGATCTTTCGTGCGTGGTGTGGAGCGACGAAGGACGGACCGGACTCTATTTCCTGGAGCATGCCGAGCCGCCGCGCAACGTGGATGTGATTTACGACCGGGCCGATTCGTGTGCGAGCCGTCTGCGGCCGGACCAGGTGGATTGGGACCGGCTGATGGATACGTCGATTTTCCACATCAGCGGCATCACCCCGGCCGTGTCCCCGAGTTGCCTTGAGGTAACCCGGACGGCACTGGCTGAGGCCCGAGCCCGGGGGGTGATGGTCAGTTTCGATCTCAACTTCCGATCCAAGATGTGGACCGCGGCCGAAGCCCGCGCCATCCTCCAACCCATGCTGAGCTTGGCGGACATCCTGTTCTGCGGACAGGCGGATGCCGAGACGGTGCTGGGGCTTCAAGGCGCGCCGGAAGCGCAACTTGAAGCACTGGCGGACCTGGCGGGCGGGGACACGGTCGTCATGTCCTGCGGCACGGAGGCCACCTATGTTCGGCATGCCGGCACCGTGTTCAGGCAGGGGGTGGTGCCCGTGCAGGTGGTGGATCGGCTGGGCGCGGGCGATGCCCTGGCTGCCGGCGTGCTGCATGGCCTGTTGAACCAGGATGTGGAAATGGGCTTGCGCTTTGGTTCGGTCATGGCTGCCATGACCCTGACCCAGCACGGCGACATGCTGGTCACCCACAGGGCCGAGGTCGAGCAACTGGTGGCATCCGGCGGAGGCGCCCTTCAGCGCTGAGCGGAATACGTTCCGAGGCAGATTCCAATTTGACCCCACAGGAGGGTAATTATGGCTGACAGGAAGGCGTTGATGAACTGGGGCGGCTGGGAAGGCCACGACCCCGAACAGACCACGCACATCTTTGCCCCCCTGCTCAAGGAAGCAGGGTTCCAGGTG
This sequence comes from uncultured Caldilineaceae bacterium, assembly GCA_964566955.1. Taxonomy (GTDB): domain Bacteria; phylum Chloroflexota; class Anaerolineae; order Caldilineales; family Caldilineaceae; genus Bin34. The sequence continues at coordinate 36,414 of CAZMKQ010000026.1, forward strand.
GACATCGTGCACGACCTGGACCGCTACTGCGACACCGAATACATGCAGGGCTTGGACCTGGTCGTGTCCACGTGGACCATGTCCGAACTCGGGCGCGAACAGGAGGCCGGGTTGCTTGAAGCCGTCCGCTCCGGGGTCAACTTCGGCGGGTGGCACGGCGGCATGTGCGATGCCTTCCGCCGGAACACCGAATACCAGTGGATGACCGGCGGTCAGTGGGTGGCCCATCCCGGCAACATCATCGACTACCGGGTGAACATCACCAACCACATGGATCCCATCACCAAGGACCTGCCGGACTTCGACATGCATTCGGAGCAGTACTACATGCATGTGGACCCGGGCAACCAGGTGCTTGCCACCACCCAGTTCCAGACTGAAGTCGCGCCCTGGGTCAACGGGACGGTGATGTC
>CAZMKQ010000027.1:0-7463 GCA_964566955.1 uncultured Caldilineaceae bacterium
GCGCTGTAGAATGGGGTTTGCTGGTCACGGTGCTCCTATCACTGTGTCCGGTCGAGGGCCCGATTCGCAGTCGGGTCCTCTCTTTCGCGGCAATTGCAGCAAAAAAGTTTGACTGTCAACTATTCGATATAAGCCCCTATCGTTTTGGGAGATATACCGGCAAGGGACAGGCGGATTCGAGGTGGAATTCTCCATACGTTGGTGCCTGGACGGGGCAACGCTGTCGCGTTCCGCCACCATCGACAACCAGCCAATCCCGGAACTTGCAGTCAGTGTTGACCGCCAACACTGGGGGCACGAAATTGTGGATGTGGATCAGATAGCCGCGGTTTTCACTGGACGCATCACGCAACGGATCGGTGAACTGTCGGCAGGCACCGGCATGCCACCACCCGAACCCGGTTAGGGCACCAAGGTCCTCGAACACTGTTGGCACTCTGTCCCGAAGATGCGCGGCGTCTCGCCCGCCGGTTGCAGGAACCGTTGGACGCTCTGGGTTGTGGATCGACCGATGATTCGGTACGGTGGCTACTCCACCGGGGCATCTACAGCCGGAATCGGTCCCACAAACGGTCATCTGCGGGACATGGCTAGTGCACAAACAGACACAATGTCAAGGGCTTATGCGAAGCACGGCGTGCCAGGACTTCCTCAATCCTGAACCTTCCTTGCGCCAGGGCCGTACCCGTCGGCAACGGCACAAAGCGTGTGGCCCCACGGGCTGTATTGGCAATGGGTGCAGCGCGGCGAACCGGTTCAACGGACACGGGCTTGCAGTCTCCGCGGCGGACTGCGTCGTATGACAGACGGCCACCGACGCGTGAGGCGTCTCTTCAGGTAGGGTGTGTCCAAAGGCACTGAAGCGGGGCATCGGCCGTCACCTTAACTTCCCTCGCCAATCGGATTTCCCCGTTTGCCTGCGCCTGCCAGGCCACCGGCTCGTTGCCCAACCGCAAGTCCCGCACCTCTGCCTTCGCCAATCCCGGCAGCCTCACAATCCGCACCGGCAGCGAACCCTGCGCGACCTCAAGGCGGAATGCGCCCGGCTCCATGACAACCTGCCCCCAGGCCGGATCCAGCGACCAAAGGCAACGGAAACCGATACCAACCCCTGGCAAGGGATTAAAGCCCACCAGGCCCAAGCGCATGTCGAACTCGAATCCGGCGAACGTGTTCAGCAGGGCGAAGGCCGCCATGGAACGCGCGTAGTTGCTGCCGCACTCGATCTCGTTCCACGGGTTGCGCTTGGCTCCGTCGTAGCGATCCCTGATCGCGGCTACGACTTCAACCCCTTCGGCCACCAGACCGGTGCCGATCATGTGCAGGGCCGCCGCATATTCGTAGCCGTTCTGGGTCTCCTGGGAATAGGGCAGCGGAATCACCGGCTGGCGACGCCCTTCGGGCCAGGTCGCGATCTGCAGGCCGGCTTCGTCGTTGAGCGTGTAGACGCGGCAGGGGTTGTAGTCCTCGCGGCTGTTCCGCTTGAAGTTGTATGCGTACAGATGGGTCAGGGCCGATTGCACCTTCTCCGGATCCAGCAAATCCCCCAAGCCGTACAGGTTCGCATGCCACTGGGCCAGAACCTGATCGATTTCGCACCCTTCGCCGATCTGGTACTTGATCTCGCCGTACTCCTCCGTCCAGTAGGACTCGAGCACGGAGACGCTGTCGGATGTGTGCACGGATGCGACGAACGGCTCCAGAACCGACCGGTCCGTCAAATCGATGCGCTGGTGGTAGTACTCGCCGTCAAACAGGTTCCCGTCGACCCAGGCCCGACCCCGCTTGAAGATCGCCCGGAACTCCCGGGCGCACTCCTGCTCGCCGAGGGCCTCCGCCATCTCGGCCCCCGCCTTCAAGGCACCGAGGTAGAAACCGGTCATCCAGGCGTTGGGACCGAACAACTCCACATCCAGGGTGTGGTGCTGGCGGCCCTGCAGCACGCCGGTCCTGTCCGGATCCCAGCGATCGGGATTCTCCGGATGCCAGGCGTACTCGATGGACCGGCGCACACCCGGCCACAGCTCGCGCAGCCAGTCCGTGTCCCCGCAGATCTTCCAGTCCCGGTAGATCTTCATCACGCCACCGAACTGACCGTCGCAGCAGGGCCGTTGCATGCCCGTCAAGTGCCGGGGGGTCCCCAGGGGCAGTTGCAGGCGGAACGGCATGGCGCCGTTCGGCAGCAGGTTGTACTTGTAGTCGGCCGTGCGCATTGAACGCTCCAGTCGCGGAAACAGGAAGGGCACGGTCTGCTGGTAGTTCCAGACATGCGTGCAGCTGCCTTCACAGCAACCGGCATCGACATGCGCCCCTTCCCAGCCATACAAGGTCCCATCCTCCAATCGCTTCACGACCGGCGTCTTCAAGGTGGACAGATTCGCCGACACGGCCTCCAGGGCAACCGGCGGCAGGTCGGATGCAAACAAGGAGTCGTGGAACAGGGCGGTACCGTCATGCAACCGGTCCCACTCCCGCAACGCAAACGTTGCACTGTCGCGTGAATCGGCCCAACGGGTGGCGTACCAATTCCGCCATTGGTTGGGCGTTCCCGCCGCCGCGGCCTCGCGTATGGCGTCCTCGCTCCAGTCGTTCACGCAGTTGGGAAAGTTCCAGGCGATCACAAACCGCACCCGGCGCGTTTCGCCGGGATTGACGGGAACATGGACAGCCAGCAATGCTTCGTTGCCGGCACCGGCCGCCTCCCCTTCATAGCGGCGGTTCGCGAACGGTCCCGGCCGGGTCAAGTCCTGCCAATACACTTCCAGGTTGTCGAACCACGCCCCGCGAAACCAGTATTCCTGCCAGCTGACCGTCTGGCCGGGATCGTGTCCGGTGTCGGCACCCAAGGCAAGGTCGCCGTGCGCCGGGGAGTCCGGACCAGGCTCGGTACTGGAGAGATGCATCAAGTGCAAGCCCTTGTCGGCCATCGATGCATCCATCCGGTTCCGGTTCACGGCCGGTTGCGGGTTGGCCAGGACTCCCACCAGCGTGTAGGTCAGCCGACGGTCGGCCGGAGCCTTCATCTCGAACTCGAAGAAGGCGGCCGGCAGGCTGCAATCGTCTTCTTCCAGGGGAATCAAGGGCGAAAAGGCCCGCAAACAGACTTCGCCCGGGAAGGTCTCGTCGACGAACCGCAGCGTGGCCAGGGGAAACTCGCCCCTGAATTCCACATCGCGGAAGTGCGGCAGGCCGCTCATGTATTCCCGCCGCGGCCCGAACCCGAACCCCTGAAACAGGCCTTGGCTTATGTCGCCCATGAAGGGCGGGGTCAAGTCGCCTTGCAATATGCGGGCATCCACCGTGGCTCCGGCTTCCTCCGCCCTGATCGCGAAGTGGGAAAAGCCGTTGACACTGCCCTTGTTGGGCTTGTTGAAAATCTCCCAGTCGACCAGGTGGCCGTTGCCGGCCAGCCCGATCCCGCCGGCCCCAATCCCTCCCAGGGGAAAGCTGATGTGGCGCGTGCGTTCACCGGTGTAAAGGAAACGATCCATGGCTGTCCCTCTGGAACGGAAAATCCGGATACCTGCCTCAACCGGAACGTTGCGCAGGCTTGTACGCGCAGTCGAGACTCCACACACCGGGTGGGATAGGGGTGATACCGAAAATGGACGGCGAGATCTTCAACGTCTCCAACTGAACATCCCGTAACAAACTCGGTACTCCCGGACCCACACATGGACGACCAATTCCATCTCCATGCAGGCGGACCGTGGCAGGGGGTCTGGTTTCTGCACCCGGGATTTGCCTCGGGAGACCGGGATGCCGGCTCGGTCCCCTCGACGACCAACAGGCTGCCAAGTGGTCGGATACTTCCTCCATCCGAGTGCCGGGATCCCGCGATGATGGGCTTTGCAACCCACCCTATCCGGTGCCCGGAGGCAGCTCCGGCTCGCGCGGTGCGGGTGGCTGGTCCGGGTCGCTGCCGTCGTCGAACTCATCCGGCAACAGTGTTCGCCATGCCGCGGGTTTTGCCATAACGGCACCGATTCGAGCTGCGACATCATGGGGGAGGCCGCGCTGTCGCCAAGCATATTCAATCCTGCCCAAGTCGGCAAGCGGCAACACGTTTCCCAACATGACGTGGAGAGCTCCAATGGCCATCTGCTCTGGTTCTGTCAAAAGAGAGCGGTAGCCTAGGACTGGGACCGATTCCACTCCCCCCAAAGACCCGTCACTCAACCAGTAGTCGTATTTGACATCGCGCGGAGTTTTACCCAAGCATCCCAAGACGTGTTGTGCCAATTTACCGCAAACCTGCTGGGCTGTGGCAACGATCTCTTCAGGTGGATCCGGAGGCCACTTCTCGGCTATCCGGTCATACAGGGACGGGTTCCGGAAATCGACCAACGCCTTTCTCTGAGAATGCGAAATTCTGGCATCCATCCAGACCTGAAGGTCATCTGGCAAATCCGCCACAAACCCGTTCAGATCATGGTGGTGGTCAAAACGGATGCCGTGGGCGCCCAAGGATGCCTTGGCGGCCGTTTCCATGGCCGAGAGTGCGTGAAACAGCGCGAAATGCATGCGGTTGTCGCCCGCATGCGCGAGCGCGGCTTCCAAATGCCGTTGCGAGGCTTGCAGCAGCCCTTGCACACCCGGCCAAGGGTTGTCTTGAGGCATGGGGGGAAGGTGGTCTCCTGTGATTGTGAGCCCCCATAACTGTACTTGGCCTGCAACATGAGGGTAGGACGAACGGCACTCCTCAAACTCAGGCCATGACAGAGGAGTGATTTGGATGGAAGGCGATGGGCTGTATACCGCATCGGCCTCGATGCGAGCCAGTTCTCCCATCTCACCGATTGTCTGCAAATCGGAAGGTGCGCCCAACACGGCCAAGTCAATATCAGAGTGCGGCTTCCAGAAGCCCGTGGCCCGACTCCCAAAGAGAACAACCTGCTGCGTGTCCGACAGCTGGTCTTGGAGCGCCCGCGCCACAGCCAAGGCCCGCGGGTCGGGTTGACCCGGCTCCGATCCGGCCTCCGCCATGTCCGATGTTTGCAGCGGTCTCTCAACCGCAACCATGTGTCGCCTCCCCTTGCTGTAAGGATCTCATTCTACGAAATAGAATTGGCATGGGTAGTCATAGACTACGGATTCTCCACCTGTAACGGGAAACCCGTTGGGAAAATTAGTTCGGTCACTTGGAATTGGCCTCGGACATCCCGCCGGCCCCCGCCTCCAGACGCTGCCCTCGAAGACACAGCAACAGGGAGGCCGTGACCACAAACGGCTGCAACAAGGCCGGTATCAACAGCCAGGTTGCGCCCCCGGCCAGGCGCGCCCCCAAGATCAAGAGCCACGTCAGGGCCAAGAGACCGAACGAAACGGTCGGCCAGCGCAGGGTCAGGGCCAGACCGTATTGCAATGAGCGTCGCACAGGCAGATCAAAGAGAACCTGCATGGTCAAGGCATGCAACGTCACAACCGCCAGAACCAATGTCACGCCCAGGTTGGCGACCACCCCGGCCGTCACAAACCAAGGCGGGTTTGAACCTTGCAGGTTCGCGGCGGCCACCCAGAGGTTGAGGGCCAGCAACAACGGGAGACTCGTCAACAGGGCTTGCGGATATCGGGTGAAGAGTGTTCGCAGGACATCCAGCCAAGAAGTCGATCGGCCGGTTGCCGCGCGCCCCACCGGATAGCTGAAAGCCATCCACAGGGGAACCGGGAGCAGCCAGGCCAACAACGCTGCGACCGGTATGTGACCCGAATTCACCATCACCCACCACGCCGGCAGTACGAACATGATCAGGAGCAGTCCCTGGGCGGCTAGGCGCAAGGCTTCGGACCAGATTAGTTCGGCGGTGAATCGGACATACGTCCGTTCATCGATGCGGACATCCTCCAGGCGTATGGGAACGGGCATTGCAATCCGACTCAAACCGCCAAGTCAACAGCTATCCGTTTGCAGGGAAAGTTCTGTCGACCACACCCATGGCCTCGCCGTTGACAACCGGTTCCGGATCTTCCCTGACCACTCCCTGCTTCCTCCCACCAAGGAGAGCCCCCTCGGCGCAGGTTGGGGATGGGACGGATATCGCAGGAACAAACCGTCAATTCCATCCGACCGGAGGAAGCCTTCGGCATGTGGAATGGTCTATTTGATGCCGCCGGTAAAGCCGATGCTTTCGATCATGCGCCGTTGCAGGACCAGAAAGGCCAGCAGCACCGGTGCCACGCCCAAGGTAATCCCGGCCATGATCACCGTCACGCTGTTCTGGGAGTATTGACCGCGCAACATGGTCACGCCCAGGGGCCAGGTGAACTTCTGCCAGTCGTTGAGGAAGAACCGCGGGATCGGCACCGTGGGGTGAAACAGAACCTGCTGATAGTTTTCCCATCGCCATTCATGCGGCCAAAGCTGCGGGGGAATGCTGAAGGCCGTTTTGGGTACCTTGAGCGAAGCGCTCAACATCCAAACAAAGGGAAAGGCCATGAAGAGCGACAGCAACAGAAGCGCACCCACGGTCAACACCGTGGATGTGCGCAGATAACCTCGATTCCAGCGCAACCTGGACGCTACCAGTGGCTTGGCCGTCACAACTGCGGCCTCTTTCGCCGGTGACTTGGCCGCCACGCCCGGGACATTCCTGATCTGCGGCACTCAAGCTTGACTTGCACCGACACCCCCTGGTCTGAACGCATGCGGCAATCGGGTGCACCCATCCGGTGCCGGGCTACCGATAGAACACCCAGCGATCGCTGGTGGCGAACTGTACTGCCGTCACTACCAGAATGGCCAGGAACAGAACCAGACCGATGGCCGCGGCGTAGCCGAAGTCGAGAACCTGGAAGCCTTTCTCCCAGATGTACATCAACACGGTGCGACTGGCATCCCCGGGCCCGCCCCTGGTCAGCACAAACGGCGAATCGAACAGCTGGAACACGCCGATGGCCCCCTTCACCAAAATGAAGAAGATGACGGGCGTCAGCATCGGCAAGGTGATGCGGCCAAAACTGGCCCAGCGGCCGGCTCCGTCGATGCGGCCGGCTTCATAGAGCTCAACCGGGATGTTCTGCAGCCCGGCCAGCAACAACAGCATGTTGAAGCCGACTCCGTTCCAAACCGTCATGATGATGACGCTGTTGCGCACCCAGTCGGAGGAGATCAGCCACGGGACCCGGTCGAGACCCAGCTTGACCAGGTACCAGTTGATGATGCCCAGGTCCATGTTGAACAGATAGAGCCAGACAATCGAGATGACGGCGCCGGACACCAGGATCGGTAAAAAGAAGACAGCCCGGAAGAAGACCTTGAAGAACCGTGGGATGAAGCTGTTGAGGGCCACGGCCAGGATCAGGGCCCACACCAGATCCAGCGCAATCATGCCCACCACGTAGTAGACGGTGTTGCCGAAGATCTGCAGAATGCGCTGATCCTCAATCATCTTGACGAAATTCTCGCCCCCCACGAACGAGGGCGGCGTCAACAGGTCGTAGCGCATGAAGCCCAACGCCAGGCC
>CAZMKQ010000027.1:7548-36785 GCA_964566955.1 uncultured Caldilineaceae bacterium
GAGGAAGCCCACCACGGTGGGCAGGATGAACAGCCAGGCAGTCAGTGCGTCGCGCCGCCGCAACGACCGGCCTCCGACACCGTCGCTTCCTCTTCGAAGTACCTGTCCCGCTGCACCCATCGGGAGGCTGCCCTGCGACTAGGGGAAGGCTCTGCCGGTGAGAAGACGCAGGCGGACAGCGAACACCGCCCGCCTGCAATCCGGAACCGTCAGGCGAACTTGGCCGCCCAGTCCTCGGGGCGACGCGCAACCATGTCGTTCAATTCCTGCTCGGTGCTGGCCAGGGCCTCGGCAATGCCCAGCTCGTTGGCAAACACCTGCGACAGATACCGGTTGCTGATCTGCTCCATCTCCGAGAACTCGGGCGGCGAGGTGACGGACATCACGGGAATGTCGTCCCTGTCAATCGACTCGTACCAGAGCCGGCCGCTGCGATCGTGCAGTGCCAGGAATTCCTCGGAATATCCAACGGACCGCAGCGAGGGAATGTTGGCTCCGGTGGACACGAAGTAGGCGATCGAATCCCGCTGCAGAAGCTTGGTTTCGAACTTCCACGCCGCTTCGGGATGCTTGGAGGCCAGGAATATCGGCCAGGAACCGCAACCCACCTCGGTGACTCTGCGCGTTCCCTTGGGCCAATACTGGACATCCCAGTCCCTGAAATCGTTTTGCAGGAAGCCACTGAGCGGCCACCGGCCGGCCATCATCATGGCCTGTGTGCCGGCCTCGAAGTTGCCCGTGTTCTGGGCGTCGGGCTTCGGTACCGTTTCGTCCACGTACATCATGTCGTAGAGCAATTGGATTACCTCGGCGTAGGCCGGATCGCCTTGCAGCGGGACCGACAGATCGTCGCCTCCCATGATCCCTTCCAAGCCGTTGTTGAACAGCCAGGGACACAGCCCAAAGGGGGAAGTCCAGAAGGAGAATCCATAGTGGGTGGTGTTTTCACCGTCCTTCCTGGTCAACGCCGCGGCATATTCGCGGAAATCGCCGAAGGTCCAATCCTCCGGTGGCATCTCCAGCCCTTCCTCGGACAGCCGGTTGCTGTTGAACCAAATCATCATGTTGTTGTAGTCGTACGGCAAGCCGTAGGTCTTGCCGCCGTACACGAACACGCTGGCCAGCTCGGCGGACACATCGTTGAAGTAGTCGTCCAGTTCCGGAGTGGCCTGGATGTATTCGTCAAGCGGTCGGATCAGGTTGCGGGCCACGGCCAGCCGGCCGCCCTCCGTCGGTATCTTGCCCATGTCCACGGTTTCGCCGCCGGCGATGATCACGCTTAGCTTGTCGAAGTAGCCGCCCCAGCCACCGGCTCCCACAACTCCCAGGAATTCGATCTCGATTTCGGGATTCTCTTCCTGGAATTCCGTCTTGATCGGGTCGTACAGCACCGCGCTGGAGTCGGAGGATTCAGTCGTCACGAAAACGATCTTGATACTCTCTGCGGCCGCTTCGCCATCCGCCGAGGGAGCGGCCGGCACGCACGCCGCCAACACGCCAACGGCTGAAGCTGTTGCCGCGGTCTTCAAAAAACTGCGTCTGCTGATGGACATCCGGTCCTCCCGAGGCGACTACCTCCATTGGTTGGCAAGGCACACGCCCATCACTCACCGCCCCTTGCGTTGATACCAATAGGGTCGCTGCCTGACTGCATGTCACTATCCATGACCAGATGGAACAGACGAGATCGAGGACATGGGGAACGGACTGGTCTCCGCGAACGATGACCATACCGACCTCCGTGTGCGTGAGCCCGGGACTGACATCCCCGACGTCCCTGGGGCTGCCACGCGACTGAGCCCCTCGGAATCTTCGACCCAGCCCGCAGGCTTGCCCTGCCACCGTACGCGAACTCCAAAGGGCCGAGCATGTCTGTATTAGAATCGGCTTGCTCCTTGCGGGGGAGTGTTTGCCGGATCCGTGGGCTGGCTGTGACATCGGCTTCCCATCAACGAAGCCGACACCATTGCCGGTCCCGCGTGGCCACTTGGCAAGACAACGGTTGCCACCGCCCCGCAGAAGTGTTGGTTCCGGGCCCGGTTGCAGGTCACCAGCCGCAACCGTGCAATCACCGCCACAACAGGCAGCATCCGGATGCTGCACCGACACGACCCGTCCAACAGTAGAGTGCCGCCGATGTTCAAGCCACACTCCGGAATGCGATACGCAGGCCTCCTGTTGGTGTTGCTCATCGTGCTCAGCCTGGTGTTGGCGGGATGCAGGAACCGCCGCAATCGATCGGAGGAAACAACTCCGATGCCGCCTACGCCGGTGGTGGAGGACTCCGCACCGGTCCCAACCTTCACCCCGACCCCGGACCTGCCCCCTGAACCCACGGACACCCCCGTGCCGGCGGAGCCGACGGCAACGGACACGCCGGAGCCGCCAACAACCGTCGCCATTGTCCAGGCCAATCTGCGTCAGGGTCCCAGCACCTTCTATCCCATCGTGGGACTGGTGGAGCAGAACGACCCCGTCGAGGTGGTGGCCCAGTCCCCCGACCTGCAATGGCTGAAGTTGGCCGACGATACCTGGATTTACAAGCCCCTGGTGGCCGGTGTCCCTGCGGACCTTCCGATTGCCACCGGTGTGGTGGCGACGCCGCAGCCGACCGCAGTCCCGCGGCCAACCGCCACGCCGACTCCGCCCCCGACCCCCACACGCACACCCACTCCCACCCCGACCCCCGAACGCGGCGATTGGGGCAAGGAAGTTCCTCTTGGAACGGCGTTCGATGCAGACCACGATCCCAGAGGGGACCCGCCCCAAACACGGGATGGGTTGTCCCTCAAGGTGGTGGAAGGGATTTACAACCCGGGCGCCCTGGACCACCTCTTCGGCATCGTCGGCACCAATACATGCAACCAGTGCTTCGCCGTCAAGATTGCCCTGGAGAATGTTGGCGGCAACCCCATTGAATACGTAGTCATGGAGGACTTTTATCTTGTCAAGCGCGTGGCATCCCACCAGGCTCCGGTCAAGGTGGCTTCCCCCAAGGAATGTGCCGAGAACGCCGTGCCCAGCCAAGCCAACCCCAACAATCTGGTCAAGCTGTCCAGGGGCGTGGGACAGGTCATCGAAGAAAATCTTTGCTTCCCCGGAGTGCCGGATGCAGAGGCGATCATCAAAGAGACGTATTACCTGGTCTACGAACCGAAGTTCATCTACACGCCGTCGGGAACTCCAACGCCTACACCAGAGAATCGTGACGTTGTCATCACGGACACTTCTGAAGCCAGCCAAGACTATCGAACGGGTTGGAAGGTGTACTACGCCCTGCGGTAGCCCACGCGTTGCATGGGACATGGAGCCATCCGCAGGGCGAGGTTGTTCCTTGCCGTGATTGGCGTTGCCCGGCCACCTCGTGGTTGACGGTGTCCGGGCCGCGGCGAAGGGAATCGTGGGAGCCGGTGGCGATGGCCGCAACCGGAGGTTGGCCGGCTCCAAGCTGGACACCAATGCCACTGCAACACTGGCGCGCCCATGTGCCGCCCCTCAAACAAATGGGAAGGAGACAGACGCGCCGAACCCATGTCGGACGTGCGGCACGGCCGCCCGGCCCGTCGTGAACCGGCATCGCAAGAAGGGGGTTGGAGCAGTTGATTCCCGGCTTTCGAGTGCCTGGCTCCGGGTATCGAACGTTCCTGTTCCGGTTCATCGACACCATCGGCCGAACCACGGACGTGGCCCCGCCATCCAGTTCTCCCAAAGCTGACAAGCGTATTTGTTGTCTGGTGGTGGTCTCCCCGGCAGGGCCAACAACCTGCGTACAGCGGCCCGCCATCCTTCATGCCGGCGTGCCCAAGGGCCCCAAGGAACGGCCGATCGAATTGCGCAACCTGTCCGGAGAGGCGGATGCCTCCGCAGACCGATGTGCATCGGTTGAGATAGGTGCCAACGGGAATGTAAATCCGAAGCGTCGCGGCTCGCAAGCACCGCGGAACCGCGGGTCCGGGAACACCGGCCTGTCACTCGGAAAGCCACCCGGAACCCAATCAGCAGAGACGGTTGGGTGCAACAATACGCAGCCACCGCGCCCCCGAGTTGATATCCGAGGTCAACCCGACTTTCACTATTGAGCAATACGAATCGGCCAATCACCCTCGTCCGACAAAGGCCCGGCTCGTGTCAACGCCCACGGGATGCAAACCGGACTTTGTTGCCCGGCTCGAACCGTGCGCATCCGTCCCGGAAACCTCAGGAGGCGCCATTGCCCCTGCCAGCCTGCCGGTGTCTCCCGAAATCTGTCCAAGCCGTCCTGAGCCACGCTGGTTGGCTCCTCGACAGTTGCCCATGACGCGCCTCTGTCCAACATGCCCTCCACCGTCCTGATCAGGCCACGGTGCCCCATGCCTGGCAAATCCTTCTCGGTACGCCGGCTTGCCGGGTGGTCCGCTGTCGCGTGTCCATCATTCGAACGATTGCGGAACCGGGCATGGCTGTGGCCCTGCGCCTGCGGCTGGGAGGTTCCCGGCTGTATGTTGGCAACGGAACTTCCGCCTCAACATCTGCAGGTACAACCAAGGTCGTCAAGGAACTGACGGCATATCCATGCTCCTTCGCACACCGCCAATTTCCGTGCCGGCTCCAAGCCCTGCATCAAACCTTCCCGTCCATGTTGCGCCTTCAGGATTTGGCATCGTCGCATCTTCGGGCGCAGACCGGGGCGGCCATACCGTTCCGGTACATCTCCACTTCCAGGCACGGCCCACTTCGGGCGTACCTGTCGCGGGTACGGTCTCCCATGTGGAACCACGGTGCCGGCCATTGCATCCGTTGCCTGGCCTGGCTGCGGGATGATCGATGAACCGCACCTCTGTCAGGGCCCTGGCGGCCCCTTGCCGCCACCGGCATCAAGTTCATGGTGGCAAGCTGGCCGGTGCATCCCCGTGACACGCATCGCTCGGCGGCCCGGACTGGGTCGCCTTCCGTCTTAAGGACAGTCAGACAGCACCGTTGCGCCTACCGGCCTGCAAGGCATCCAGCATTTTCCGAAGTCTGTCCAGGCCCTCTGGATCCACGCCGGTCAGTTCCTCAACGATTGCCCATGAAGCTCCGCGATCCAACATGCCTTCCACAGTCCGGATCTGGTTGCGAAGCTCTCCTTCACGCAACCCCTGTTCCAGCCCCTGTTCCAACCCCGCTTGTTCATGCTGTTCCTCCAGGAGCTTCAGCAAGGTCACATCCTCGGCCGCGAGCCCGGGACGGCCATACCGTTCCCGATACCTCTCCACTTCCGCGGTCAAATTTTCCATCACCTGCCTCCCGTATGCGTATTTGACGTAGCTCAGCAGTGTCAAGACCTTGTCACGACCATCGTCCTCGTCCTCCAGCACCGAAACCAGCGGTGCCAAATGTTGCAGAAGCTCCCTCATCCGGCCGCGGTGCCGTGCGATCAAGAGCATCTCCATGGCATGCCCGAACGGATCCCCGCGCGCGTCCTCCAAGTGCATCCCGGTCAACTCAACCAGAACGTGGGAGAAGCGGCACACTCCGGGTAGATCCCGCACGTCCGCACTGTACAGATCCTCGAATCGAGATGAGGGCTTCCAGTATCCGCCCGTGACACGCATCGCTCGGCGGCCCGGACTGGGTCGCCTTCCGTCTTAAGGACAGTCAGACAGCACCGTTGCGCCTACCGGCCTGCAAGGCATCCAGCATTTTCCGAAGTCTGTCCAGGCCCTCTGGATCCACGCCGGTCAGTTCCTCAACGATTGCCCATGAAGCTCCGCGATCCAACATGCCTTCCACAGTCCGGATCTGGTTGCGAAGCTCTCCTTCACGCAACCCCTGTTCCAGCCCCTGTTCCAACCCCGCTTGTTCATGCTGTTCCTCCAGGAGCTTCAGCAAGGTCACATCCTCGGCCGCGAGCCCGGGACGGCCATACCGTTCCCGATACCTCTCCACTTCCGCGGTCAAATTTTCCATCACCTGCCTCCCGTATGCATATTTGACGTAGCTCAGCAGTGTCAAGACCTTGTCACGACCATCATCCTCGTCCTCCAGCACCGAAACCAGCGGCGCCAAATGTTGCAGAAGTTCCCTAATCCGGCCGCGGTGCCGTGCGATCAAGAGCATCTCCATGGCACGCCCGAACGGATCCCCGCGCGCGTCCTCCAAGTGCACCCCGGTCAACTCAACCAGAACGTGGGAGAAGCGGTACACTCCGGGCAAATCCCGCACGTCCGCATTGTACAGATCCTCGAATCGAGACGAGGGCTTCCAGTACCCGACACCATGGTGCAGGACCACACTCACAATCGGGCTGATGGACGGTCTGTGTGGACGCCACTCGTGCCGCTCCCGATCCCAGATGCGACCGTGGTAGCGGTGCAGCCTCAACCGCAACCACGGATCCACCGTGGACTGGTGCTCAACCAGGACGTAGACGAAGACGGGATTGCCGAAACCGTGCCGCATTTCGAACAAAACATCCGTCTCCGACCGCCTCAGTGCGGAATCGACAAACGTGCCCGATCGATTCACCATCGTGGAGAAGTCGAGCCGGCTGGTCACTGCCTCCGGCAACCGGGCCTTCAGCCACGCCTGGGCGGTCTCCGGGTATCCCATGGCCCTGCGCACCAGGGCGTCGTGTTCCTGTCCGGGCCTGTTTTCGTCCGCCATGCTGCCTGTCGTGTCTCCGTCAAGGTCAAGTCGATGGACAAAGACTACAGGGCTGGAGATAAATTGTCCAAAAGATCCAAAATCCAGCACTAAATCTCGTTGTCAACTTCATCTGGATGGATGCCCGTGGGCAAAACATGGCGGATTGTCGTATGACAGGCTGCACCGCACATGGGGAATCCCTAACCTGCACCGGTTTGCCTCCGCCCAACGCGCCTGTGGCATCGAAGCGTATCCGGAGTCCGGTTGTCCCGTGCGCCCCGATTGTGCCCGTCCCGCTGTCCAACGGACTTGGGTGTTCCTCCAGGAGACCGGAGGCCCAAAGGGTGGACGAATCGGTGCCCTGCCAAGCCTGCTGCGCGCAACCTCCACCTGGCTCGCTACCCCGGACCACCAGCCCCCCTTCCCGTCACCGCATCAGCCAAGGGCCGCGCCGCAGGTCCACCTTGCCCGGTTGATGCAACCCAACTGAATGTCCGAACCCGCCATTCCCATCCGGGACAAACCCGGTTTGCCGGCTGATCCAACCCATCGCGTACCGGCATGACAGCCCGGCTTGGCCGACTCTGTCTGAATGCAACCCGCGGACCGGCCGCCCGGCCACGCGCATCCCCATCCGCACCCAGCCCGACCAATCGCCTCGGCCCTGTACTCCGGTCCCTGGCGTGCTGCCGCCAAGGTGTTCCGGCAGGGGGTTGGACCTGCCCTGACAGGCCTCCACGCCCATCCGCATCCCGGATTCGATCCCCGTCACCGTCAGCGAACAGCCCGCGGTTGCGATC
Organism: uncultured Caldilineaceae bacterium; assembly: GCA_964566955.1. Lineage (GTDB taxonomy): Bacteria > Chloroflexota > Anaerolineae > Caldilineales > Caldilineaceae > Bin34. The sequence continues at coordinate 14,955 of CAZMKQ010000027.1, forward strand.
GTCCCTTCCATCACAGGTTTCAGAACATTTCATCTGATTTTCTTGACAAACAGTGCCCGGCGCATACAATACGAACATATGTTCTCTTTTGTGCGAGGTGGACACGTGGTGAATCTGGCCGGACGCCGACTGGTGTTCAAGAACGGAAAGGCGTGGTTGTGGGTCGGAGCCGCCCTGCTCACGGTGCTGATCCTGGCGGCGGCCCTGACCCTGTTCCGGCTCGCGCCGGTCCCGGACCCGGACACCATCCGGGTCCTCTCGCAACCCATCCCCGCCGATCTTCTGGAACCGTCCCCGCCGGTGCCCGCGGCCACCCCCGCCATCAACTCCTCGTACCGCAGGGCCGTCGATGCCCAGATTGCCTCGATGGACGCGGAAGCCGCCCCGCCCAAGCCCGAGTCGGTGCTGCCGCCCCCCACCGCGGCTACGGTTCGGCTGCGCGTGGCCACGGTCAATGCCAGCCTTAACATCCGACAGGAACCGTCCCTGCAGGGCCGCATCGTCGGTTCCGCCGCGCCCGGCTCGGTTCTGCAGGCGTCCGGACGCAACGGCGATGCCACCTGGCTGCGCATCGCATCCTCCGACGGCCACACCAGGGGCTGGGTCTTTGCCGATCTGACCGAAACCCTGTCCGGTGCCGTGGCCAGCCTGCCGGCCGTGTCCGCACCAGCCGGCAACCGGCCCTGACCATGCGGGACCGCCAACACCGCCGCCGGCACGCGGCGGCCGTGGCCACGTGCCTGTTGCTGACCGTGCTCGCGGCCTGGCACCTCGAACTGGACCGGTTCCTGCCCGCCCGCCTGGCCCTCCGGGACGAGCGTCCCCAGTCCCGCACGGTCGCGTCCGTGGGCACCGCGGAGACGCGGATCACGATTGCCCTGTCGGACCGTTCCCGCAACTGGAGCTGGACCTGGGCGCAACCCGACTGCCTTGAAGCGCTCGCGGCCTGGGCCCGCACCCGGAACGTCCGCCGCCTGGAATTGGACCTTGCCGATCCGGACCGGCATCCCTCGGGCTTGCCGGTCCGCTCAATCTACCCGGAGCAGCATCCCGAGTCGGCCGCCGCCGGCGCCTGGTGCGAACAACCACGCTCCGGCAGCCCTTCCGCCGCCCTGGCCTGCACCGTCGGTGTGCTGGCCGGCCGGCATCCCCTGCACGTCACCGTGGCTGTCGCCGGGGCCCTCTACCAGGGCTTGGCGCTGGTCCGGGATCCGGGCGCGTTCACCAGACCCACCATGCAAAGCTGGAGTTGGGCGCGCCTGGATCCCGTGGTGATCCCCGCCGACGGTCCGCACGGCTGGGATACCGCCTGTCCCCATCTGATCCCGGATCGGGGAGCAGCCTCATGAACGTGGTCCTGGTCCGCGCCGGTTACGCCCTCCTGCTCGCGATCGCAGGCCTTGGTTTCAAGCCTTGGCTTTCGGACCCCCTTCTGTCCGGCTCCGCCGTCCTGCCCGCACTGAACCTTCTCCAACCGGAGGCCGGCAGTCTCTGTGCCGGCGACTGCACCTGCAGCTACTGCGACCAGGTCGTCAACGGCCGGTGCTACACCAACGGCAAGCGCGGGTACGGCCTCTGCACTACCGGCTGTGGCGCGGACAGCTGCAACTTCCGCCCGAACATCGACGGCTGCGGCCCCATCCTCTACCTCGGATGCGACGACGATGACTGTCGCGGTGCCCCGCGCCCGGTCCCTTCGCCGACGAAGGACCGGCTCATCGTCATCGGCCCGCCCAGGACGCCGACGCCCCAACCCACGCCGTCGCCCTCACCCGCACCCACGCCCACACCGGTGTCCCCGGATCCCAATCCCTCCGTCTGCCAGCCCCCCTTGGAGTGGACGGTGATGGTGCCCCCGCAAATCACCGCGGTCACGCATTCACCGCCGTTCCCAGTCCTGCAAGCCCAGGAGTTCGGGCAGGGAATCGACCACACCGTGTTCTTTCATGTCGCTGTCAAGGGCGGCCGGGCCCTCGTCCACGCCAAGCGGGAGAAAAGGGTCTGCCGCATCGCCGGCGACTACCCCCGGGACTGCCCCGACGATTGGACGTCCGTCTGCGAAACCTACCTGAAGGCTGCCTACAACGACCCGGTCGCGGAAGTCTCCACCAGCCTGCAACTGTCCGCGGCCTCCCGCGTCTGGATCACCGGCTACCTGCAATCCCGCTACCCGAAGGCAACCGTGCAGCAGCCAACCTCCTCGGGCGGCCAATGGACGGGCTCGACGATGGGCGGTGCTGTGGACCTGTCCGGTTGGCAGCCCAAGGATCCCGGTATGCACGAGGGCACGGCGCGCCTGCTGACCAAGGGCACCGCCGTCAGCCCGCCCCAGTCCGTGCAGCTGGCACACAGCGTCGAAGTCCACCTGCGCGACACCACCCTGACCCAATGACACAGCTCCTCGAACAAATCCGGCTGCTCGGCCTGTGGTGGCTCAACGGTTTCCTGGCCGTGCTGTGGACGGCCCTGGACAACGGGGCCCTCCTGACCACCTTTGGCGTTTCCGCCTTCATGGTGCGCATGCACCCCTCGGAACCCAGGCAGCGCGCCTGGCTCTGGACGGCCTGCCTGCTGAGTGCCTTGGCCGCGGGTTTGGCTCCGGCACCCGTGCCGGTCCTGATGGCCGTCATGGCCGTGGCCGGAGTGTTGGCCGTGTGGCTCGACCGCTTCAATCCCGAGGCCCTGCGCTGGCGCGTGGCCGGTGGTTTGACCCTGTACGCCCTGGCCTCCCTGGGCTACCTGGCCTACAGCCACTACCTGGGTGTCGTGGACGCCCGGCAATGGGCCGCCCAGCTGGGCGGTGCAACCCACGCCTCCCGCACCCTGGAACAGGGACGCGCCTTTCTCGACACCCTTGCCACCTGGGGCCTCTGGCTGATCCTCCCGCTGGGCTACATGTCCCTGTTGGTGCAGGGCCTGCTCATCCATCCGCCCGCCTCGAGTCCGGTCGAGACCATCAACACCGTGCGGACGCGCGGTCACGCGGGAACCGGGGGACGGCCGCTGTGAGTCGCGACCTCCCCCTGCTGCAGATTCAGCCCGGGGCGGACCGACAGGAGGGTCCGCTGGCCCTGGCTTTCGGTCCGACGCCGGAGGCGGACACGGATACCCACCGCGTAGTCCTGCTCCGCGAACTGGCCTACATCCCGCTGGAGGCCCGCGAGGACCCGGACATTCTCGGCAAGCAGTGGGCCGCCCTGCGCGGCCTGTACAACGCCGACGTGGACTTCATCTACACGGCCGCCGGCATGTACCGGCCGCGGCATGTGGGCCTGGTTCAGTTCTACGGCGCGGCCGCCGAGCATCCGAATCCCCGGGAGGCACACCGGTTGGCCCTGGCCGGCCTGCGCGCCGTGGAGGCGGTGCTGGCCAATTTCGTCTACTCCCGCCTCGCCGATCCCTCGCCCGAGCGGCTTCGGCAACTCCTGGACCTGATCCGCACACTGCCCTCCCTGTTGGCGATCCTGGGACACCCGGATCCCCGCCATGCCCGCAAGGGTCTCAGCCGTGATGCCTTCACCGGCGTCGCGGACGAGGAACTGGCCTCCCAGCAGGGAGAGATCCTGATGCGCGGCCTGGCCAAGCTGCGTGAAGACTTCGTCTTCCTGGTGACCGCCTGTCATGTGGAGCGCCTCCTGCTCACCGATGCCCTGGTTCGCATGTCCCGGGTCTCCAGTCAATATGCGTCGCGGCAGAGGGGCAACATCAACATCGGCTTTTCCATGGCGCTGCCACTGGCCGCCGCCCTGTCCAGCAGCGTGCAGGGGGCCGAAGCAGCCGGCACGTCCGTCTCCGACAGTGTCACCGACACCGACACCGAAGGCGGCTCCCGGTCCGAGGGCAGCGGCTGGAGCGAAACCAGCGGCAGCAGTCGGGGCACCGCGTCCAGCCAGGGCACGGCCGTTTCGCAGTCAACCACCGAAACAACGGGCCAAGCCGCCTCCCGGAGCGAGTCATGGTCCACATCACAGGCCCGCGGCGCCTCCCGCACGGAAGCCGTCGGGAGCGGGGCCTCCGAAAGTGTCAGCCACAGCCAAACGGACACCGAAAGCCGCGGCTGGCAAACCACAGCTTCCTGGACCGAAGGCGCCAGCCACAGCCGCACCGTGTCCGAGGGCAGCAGCGAGCAATCCTCCCGGAGCGAGTCTTCCGGCAGTTCCTCCGGGTTCAGCCGCGCCGACGGCGGGAGCGTAACCGATACCCAGGGCCGGAGCCAATCCTCGAGCCAGGCCACCGGCACAACCCGGACCGACGCCACGCAAACCTCGGTCGGCACCGGTGTGTCGTCCGGGGCCGGAGGCCAATTCGGCGGAGGCGCCTTCGGCTTGCGCGGCAGTGCCAGCGGGCAGGCCGGCATGTCGTCCACCACCGGTGCCAGCCAAACGGATACTATCGGATCCTCCAGCACCGCCATGCAGGGCGATTCAGAATCCCGCACCCACAGCGAAGGCAGCAGTTGGGCACAGACCCAGTCCGAGGGCACGTCCCGGACCGCGAGCCGCGGCGCTGCGCGCGGCACCTCCGCATCCATCGCCGAGCAGAGCGGCACAAGCCGTTCGGAGGGAGGTACGGAAGGTTCCACCACGGGCACGGCCCAATCCCGTACAACGGGCAGCCAACAGGGGTGGAGCCGGACGCAGAATACGGCTGTCGGACAAAGCCGCCAGGAAACCGAATCCTTCTCGACTTCCCAAAGCACCACCGAATCCCGGTCCCGAGCCCTTCAGCAGGGCACCCAGGCTTCGGAAACCCGCACCCGTACGGAGACATCGTCCCGGCAGTGGGGCACCAGCGGCAGCGCCGGCACCAGCCAAACCTGGCAGACCAGCCAGGCCCTGGCCCACACCCAAGGCGCCACCAGCCTCATGTCGCTGGGCCGCGGCTTCAGCGGCGGCTTCTCCTCCGGCATCGTGCCGGGCCTGCACATCGGCCGCGGCTGGCAGACCGAGGACGACACGGCCCGCGCGCTGGCTTCCCTGACCCGCGGCCTGGTGTCGCTGCTGGACCGCGCCAGCATGGAAGGCGGCTTTCTCACCTCGGCCCTGCTCCTCGTGGGCGAGCGCGGCCAACGCGCTGCATCCGCCCTGATCCCCCAGGCCTTTCACGGCCCCGACGTGCCCACCCCGGTCCTGACCGTCGCCGGCGATGGCAACCTGCGCGCCCAGGCCATGGCCTTTCGTCCCTCCCTGCAGGGCGCGGAGAACCCGTTCGACATCGACATCCTCTGGACGCGCTGGAGCACGCTGCTGACACCCGGCATGCTGGCCGCCTACACCGCGCCCAACCTGTTCGAGGAGGGCGTGGCCCTGACCTTTCAGGAGAAGCTGCCGCCCCTGGCCTTCTATCCTGAACTCTCCGGGGAAGTGGTGTGCGGCCACCAAATCAGTCCCGAGACCGGGGACCGCACCGACGTGCCCCTGCGCCTCGCGCGCGACCGGCACTTCCACACCGCCTTCTGCGGCGACACGGGGTTCGGCAAGTCGGTGGCGGCCGAACGCCTCATCCACGAAACCACCAGCCGCTGGCGCCTCCGCACCATCGTCCTGGACTTCGGTACCGGCTGGCGCAAGCTGCTCAACGCGCCGGACCTGCACGGCCGCGTGGAGATCCGGCAACTCTCGCCCGGAGGCGTGCGCCCCCTGCGCTGGAACCCCCTGCAAATCGGCCGCAACATCCTGCCGGAGGTGCAGTGGCGCACCTTCTGCGACGTCTTCGGACAGATCGCCCGGCTGGGCCAGCGCCGACAGGTGCACGAACTGCGGGATGCCCTGCGCCGCGTCTACCTCGCGGCCGGCGTGCTGGTGGACGATCCGGTGGTGCAGGACAGCGACATCTGGGGCCTGGTCCGCTTCGAGGAGCAGGACCTGCTCGACCCGGCCCCCGGCACGCCCCTCGCCGAACTGACCGTGGCCGAGCGGCAACGGCTGGCCGTGCACCGTTCCCGCAAGGTTGGCCTCAAGGAGCTGTACACCCAAATCGAGGACACGCTCAAGACCGTCTCCCGCCGCGACATGGTCCTGCGCACCGTGCTGGAGGGGATTCTCTTCCGCCTGCATCCCCTGGTGCAGGGCGCGGCCTCCCTGCAGTACACGGCCGGCCCCGCATGCATCGACATCAACGAGATCGTGCCCGGCGACTGGGGCGTGGCGGTCCTGGAGGGCGGGGCCTTCCTCGACGACTTCTCCAAGGGCTTCCTGCTGGGCTGGGCGGCCTGGCACCTCTATCACGACGCGGTGGCCCTGCGCCTGCAGCGTGCGGTCTCGGAGCCGGCCCGCATCCAGATCGTGTTCGAGGAGGCCAACAAGATCTTCTCCGGCTTGGAACAGACCGGCGAGGAGGGCGGACGCTCCGTGGCCGAACAGTTCGAGGCCATGTGGCGCGACAGCCGCAAGTACGGAATCTGGCTGCATCTCATCACGCAGTCGCCGGCAGCCATCCCGGCCGGCATCCTCTCCTCCTGCAACAACATCTTCTGCTGCCAGCTGAAGAACCCGCGCGACCGGGATCTGGTGATCTCCGCCCTGCACCGCAGCGAAAAGGGCTTCGTGGATGAAACCTGGCGGCGTTTCCTGGCCAGCCTGCCCGTGGGCCGCAGCGTGGTCAAGCTGGGCTACGCCTTCGAGCGCGGGGAAATGGAACCCGCCTATGTCAACCCCTGGCAGCTGGACGTGCCGGAACCCGTGGACCGGGACATCGCGGAACGTCTGGGCGCCCTTGAACTCAACAATCCGTCAACGGAGAACCAAGCCATATGAAGTCGAAGGGATTCGCGGCGGTGGCCGGCCTGCTGGCCGCCGTCTTTCTGGGACTGGCCCTTTGGCCAAGGCAGGAGGCCATGTCACCCATGGTGGTGGCGGCCCGCGATTTGGGAGCGGGCACGCAGCTGGCCGCCACGGATCTGCAGGTGCGCATGGTGCCCGCGGCGGAGTTGCCGCCGGATGCCCTGACCGCACCGGAACCGCTTCTGGAACAGACCCTGTCCGTGGTGCGCTTCGCCGGGGAAACCGTGGCCCTGAACCACCTGGGTCCGGCCATTGCGCTGGCCCCGGACGAACGGGGCATTGCCGTCCGCGTCAAGACGGACTCGGGCCTGGCGGGCCTGCTGCAACCCGGCCAGAGGGTGGGCCTGGTCGCCGTCGTCTCGGACTGGCAGGGCCAGAACCAGCGCGGCTACGCCAAGGCCCTGATTGAGAACGTACGCATTCTCTGGATTGCCCCGTCGTTCCGGTTGCGCCCCGATTCGTTTCTCCCGGACAGTCCCGACACCGCACAGGAGCCGGTGGCAAGGGAGGGAATCATCGTGCTGGCGGCCAGCACGCTGCCGGAACCGGTCCTCTATGACACCCAACACACCTTGCATGTCCGTGCCCTGCGGCGTGCCCGGGAGGCCCGCGCCACGGATGACGGCAACGACCTTGCCGAGATCAATCCCGAACTCCTGGAGGAGGATCTGCCGGACGTGATCTGGAGCGTCCCCCTGGAGATGATCGCTTCGCTCAACCACATCGGAGCCAGCTTCATGCTGGTCCTGCAACCGCCAAACCCCGACCCCTGGTCCACACCTGGCTTCAGCATCGACCGCATGATTGCACCCCTGCTGGACGGAGACTCCTCATGAACGCGTTCGGTTCCCCTCCTGTCCAGGTTCGCCCGGTGGAAGGGGCCCCGTGGCCGGCCAACCCGGTCCCGGCCAGCCATCCCCGACTGGGGCTTGTTTCGCCAAGTCTGGAATTCGGCATCTCCCTGGCCGGCTACATGGCGCAGGGGCTGTCCATCACCGCCTCCGCGTCCTCTCCGGACAAGGCGCGGGAGGTGCTGCAAACCTGCTCCCATGTAGTGCTGGACCTGACCATTGTCGAGAATACCGGGCAGTTGACGGAGTTGCTGGCATCGTGTCCCTCCCAGGTCCTGGTGGTGACGCCGGACGGCCTGCTGCCGGACATCCTGGGCCAGGTGCAGTCGGTGCCCGGCGTGGCACTCACCACCCCGGCCGCGGCACTGCCGAACACGCTGCCGCGGTGGCTGCCGCCGCAGGGGCCGGCAACCGTGCAGGATGCCAATGTCGAAGGGACCGTCGGCCCCGTGCCGCACATGCCTCCGTCCATGGCCCACACAACGGGGGCCGTTGGCTGGCGCGGGTTGGCGGTCTGGTCGCTGGAAGGCGGTATCGGCAAGAGCCTGATTGCCTGGTCCCTGGGAACCGAATGTGTCCGGCGCGGCCTCAAGTGCCTGTTGGTCGGCCTCGGGGCACCGGACATCCTGCCCCTGCAGGCCGGCCTGGACCCGTCGCCCAACCTGCTGCAGTGGCATCGGGACCCGCGGCCCGAAACCGTGCGCGACCTGCTGCAGCACAACGGACAACTGGACCTCCTGGCCGGCTTCCCCTCCCCGCGCGACTTGGGCACCTTTGCCCCGGCGGCGATGGACGGTGACAGTTCGCTGCCGTCCCTGACGGTGGAAACCGCGCGCATGGGCTATGCCGTCACCATCCTCGACGTCTCCGCCCAGGAACTGGCGGCGCCGGCCCTCAAGGCGGCCAACTGCCTGTTGCTGGTGAGTTCCGCGACCGCCCGCGGGGCAGTCGCGGCCGTGGAGGCCTGGCGGCTGGCCCGGCAGGAGATTGGCCTGCCCGCCGCCGCCTGCCACATCGTGCTGAACCGGACCCGATCCGGGCAGATGTCGGCACGGGAGTACACGTCCACGGTGCGCTCCGGCCTGCGCGACATGCCGGAACCGGTTGCCGAAATGTCCGAGGAGCCGGATCTGGAACCGGCGTTGGCCCAGTCCCGGGGTCGGCCACCCGACCTGGCTCCCTGGCAAACCTTCACGTCCCGTTTGACGGATCGCATTGTCGGCGTTTCCGCAGCCGGGGCCGACACGGAACAAGCAGCCGAGACCCGCTTTGGGCCCTTGGTCTTTCGCCGGGAGCAGTAGCCATGCATTGGGAAACATTGACCGCGGACCTCTCGCCGGAACGTCGGCATCGGCTTCTGGACGAAGCCGGTCCCATCCTCCTGTCCCTGACCGGAAGCCGGCCCGGCGATCGCAGCCGCCTGCCGGCCCTGGCCCGCACCGCCTTGGAGGAAGCCGCGGGACGGATGCGCATGGCGCCGCCCACGGACACCCAGTTGGACGAGCTTGCGCGCGCCCTCCTGTCCCGCGCGGGCGGTCTGGGCTTCCTGGAACAACTGATGCCGCCGGTCTGCAACCGCTACACCGATCTGGTCCTGAATCCCAGTGGCCAGCTCTGGGCGCGGGCACGGGGGGACATGGATTTCAGGCACCTGGCCGACCGGACCCCCAGCCACCAGGAGGTCTGGCAGGCCATCGAGGCCCTGCTGGGACCGCTGGGCCGGGCCTGCACCGAGGCGTCGCCCAGTGTCGATGCCCGCATGCCGCGCGACGCGGCCTCCGGCTTTGCCGGCGCGCGCCTCAAGGTCCTGCACCCCGCGATTGCGCCGGGGGACGGCTATCCCTCGCTGGCACTGCGCTTCTTCGAGCCCAATCCGGTCGATCCCCAACAGTTGCTGGCCTGGGACATGCTTCCGGAGACAGTCCTGGTGCAGTTGCTGGAGGCAGTGGGGCACCGCACCAATGTCCTCGTGGTCGGTGGTACCGGCACCGGGAAGACCACGTTGCTGAGCGCCCTGTGCCACGGCATCCCCCAGTCCGCCCGCATCGTCAAGATCGAGGATCCCGAGGAACTGTGGCTGCCCCACCCCAACGTCGCCACCCTGGAGGCGCGTCCGGCGCCGCCGGGCAGTTCGATCCCGGGCTACACCGTGACCGACGGGGTGGACGACGCCATGCGCATGGCTCCCAGCCACATCCTGGTGGGCGAGGTCCGTACCGGGGACGCGGCCCTGTCCCTGTTCCGGGCCTTCATGAGCGATCACTCGGGCCTGGCCACGTTCCATGCCAACGGCCCCCTGGAAGCCCTGGTCCGTCTCGGCGTGATCATGTTCGCCGATGCCGGCGTGCCCTTTGAAGCCTCCCGCACCCTCTTTGTCCAGGCGATTCAGCAGGTGGTGCACATCGGTTTCGCGGAAGGCCGCCGGCGCGTGCTCGGGGTCTACGGCGTTCGGCAGGAGGCGGGCGCCACCCACGATGTGTGCTTTGAACCGATCTGGCAATCCGAACATGCGGCCCCAACCCCGAGTTTGTCCACGGCTCCGGCCGCGACACCCAAATCCAAGGCTCCGCGCAAGACCGCCGCCGGCAAGACCACCCGGCGCACCGCGTCGACTCGCAAAAAGCGAGCGGCCGCCCCCGCCGCAGACGCCAAAGTGACGGCCCCAACCGAAACCCGGGAGCAAACCTGATGGACTTCCCCCTTCCCGAAGACTGGGTGCTGCCGGTCGATTGGCAACAGGTCGCCCTGTTGGCCGGGTGTGCCTGCGCGGGTTTGGCAATCGCCCGCCTTTGGCCCCACCTGCGTTGGCCCGGCAGCCGGCGGCAGCGGGAGTCCGCGCGCCTGGCTTCCTGGCTGGCCCCCTACCGCGGCCTGGACGATGCCGCCGGTTCCGCCGTGCGCCGGCACATCAGCGTGGATCCCGAACGCATCATCCTCGGTTCCCTGCACATCCGCTCGCCGCGCGTGCGGCTTTGGCACCTGCGCCTGCTGGGCTCCCTGCTCCCGGTGACCGCCCTGCTGCTGGCGCGCTTTCCCGTGGTTCCGGCCCTCATGGGCGGCCTCCTGGGCTATGCCGTGGCCGATGCCTGGCTGCGCGGCCGCTGGCATCGCTTTCAGACCGGGATCGAGGAGGAGCTGCCGGTGTTCGTCAGCCGCCTGGGCGCTATGCTGCTCCTCACCGAATCCATGACCGCCTGCCTGGACGAAGTGGTGGACACGCTGGATCCGGAGTCCTCCGCGCTGAGGGTTTGGATGCAGCTCTACCAACAGGGCCTGCGGCATGAGGGCCGCGACTTTCTGGCCCATGCGCGCACCCAGGCCCTGCGCATCTCCCCCTCCCTGGCCCTTGTGGTGTTTCAGCTGGGTCGCATGGCCGAGACGGGCGGTACGGGGTTCGCGCGCGCCTTTGCCCGCTCGGCGTCCGGCCTCCAGGCCCTGCTCGAGGTGCGGGCCGTGGCCGCCGCCAAGGCCGAGAGTGCCCGCAACTCGATCGTGATGCTGCTTGTCATCATGGGTGTCGTCATTGCCCTCATGGCCCTGTCGCCCGGCCTGCGCGCCGGCTATGCCCTGCCCACATCGCAATTCGTGCTCGTGGGCGCTCTCGGCACGATGGCGTTCGGCTACTACTTTCTCAACGGAATGATCTCCGATGTCCTGGGATGAACTGCTGGGGCCAACCCTCCCCGAACTGCTCCGGGCCGATGGCGCCCGTGGTGTACTGGTTGCGGCCGGTGCCCTGCTGGCGGGTTTGGCCGCCTATGCCCTGACCGGCCTCGTGCTGGACGCGGCGCATCGGCGTTCGCTCAAGGGGCGGCTGTCCGCGTTTCTGGCGGACGGCGACGACCGCTTCGAAGCCTTGGGCAATTCGCTGCTGGGCCGCATGTCGGCACAGCGGCAGGAACGGTGGTTCGGCCTGTTTGCGCACCAGCGGCGATGGGCCGCCCTGGAAGGCGAGGAGCCGTCGCTCCCCCGCCTGCTGGGTATCGCCGCCGTGGCTTTGCTCTGTGGAGTCCTGGGACTCGCGAACCAGATCCCGGCCCTGATGCTCGTGGCCGCGGTGGCGGCGGTGGCACCGTTCGTGCGCATCCGGGCGCGCGTCCGCCGAGTCCGGAAGTCGCTTGAGCGTTCGCTGCCGGAACTGCTGTCCTTGATGTCCGCCGAGATGGCGGCCGGTGTGCCGCCCGAGCAGGCGCTCGCGCGGGCCGGGGAGTTCGGCGGCCCCTTGGCGGCAATCATTCGTTTGGCCCTGCACGAATCGCGGCAGTCGCGGCGTCCGATGTTCAGTCACGGAGAGGCACAGGGGACCTGGCGCGAGGTGGTGGAGCGCTACCGTCTGCCCAGCCTGCGCGCCTTTGCGCTGCAGATTGAAATCGCGGCGCGTAAGGGCGCCGCGGGACCGGAACTGATGGAAAGCCTCTCCCGTTCGCTGATCCTGTCCTACAAGGACAAGGCCCTGCGGGAGGCGGAGAAGTTCGAAAGCCGTTTGGCCGTCCCGTCGGTTCTGTTCTTCTTCCTGCCCCTGATGGCCTTGGTACTGGCCCCGATGATGGTGCCGCTTCTGGATAGCCTGACCTGAGCGGTGGACCGTCGGACAATCGCTGACTGGCTGAACCCAATGCGTGACCGGCCAGATTTGAACCATCCAGGTTCACAGGGTGACCCGAGTATGGTGCAAGCGCTCTGCGCCCCATTGCGTATTTCCCGGCAGCCGTGATGGAACATCCCTTCTGGCTGCAGGCGACCTTGATCTGGTGGCTTTTGCCTTGCGCCCGACAGGACTGGCGGGACCGGAGGGTCATGAACCTGTGGACGGTGCCACCGTTCCTGGCAGCGTTGCCGCTGGCCCACTGGCTGGGTGGTGCCGACCGCTTGGGTTTGGCTGTCCTGGTCCTGGTTTGCGTCTGGCTGATGTGGCGCGAGGGCCTGCTGGGAGCTGCCGATGCCAAGGTGGCCACAGTTCTGGCGGCAGTCGTGCCGGTCTCCTTGATACTGGGACTGTGTGTTCTTTGGTTGTGGCTGGCGTTGGGCCGGATCAGCCGCTGGATGCGGCCGGGCAGCTGGCCTTGGGTCGGCATTCCTGGAGTAACCGGCTTGTATTGCGGTGTGGTGTTGACAGTCTGTCTGCGATATCCTTTTGCGATTTCATGATGTGGGACGTGCTTTGTGGTTGCCCCTTCTGACGTTGAAAGCCTTGTTTACGGAGCCAACCTTGGCGGGGACGATATCCGGGTTCAAGCTGCAGAGGTTTGCAACAGGGTTCCTGTCAACCGAGAGCCGAGTACCCGACAAGGCAAGGTTCGACAACGGATTCCGATTATCCAAAGTTCAGTCGTGCCGGTTCACGACGTGTCTTCACGCCGGAAGTCATCCGGCAACTTCGATGCCAGTCCGCGCGCGTTGCCGGACTTCACGAGATGGACAATGCTCTCCCGACCCAGGAACTTCACACCGAGTTTCCGAAACTGAACAAACTGACGGGTTGAACTGCTGCTCCGGTACACCAACAGTGGCACGAACTTCGTCTTGTGCCACTTGTTCCGTAACACACGAGGGCACTTTGAGGCGACAAAATCCGCACTTGCTTGGATCTGCTCAACTATGTCCCCAACCTTGGCCTTCCCACTCTTGAGCTCAATCGGAACAAACAGCAGTTCCTGATTGCCGCGTCCTGTCAGGAATAGGAAACAGTCGCACTTCTTGGATGTGATCCCTGCCTTCCTCATCGCCGCATCGGCATCGAAGAGTTTCCGATGAACAGTAACGTCTCCCAGTGCCGCCTCGCAGTTCCTGTGTTTGCAACGGTCACAGAGATGGTCAGTCCCGATGGCCTCGGTAACTGTCGCCAGCAGGTCACTCGATTTCATGCCCCAGCCCATCTTCATGCTCGCGGATCAACTGTGCGGTCTGTTCGTGCATGGCTTCCGCGATGTCGAAGATTTTCGGCGGCTCGACACCGCCAATCCACTTGAAAGGCAGTTCCTGGATTGTGGACGCCCGCGAATCAGGATCGATCTCGAAGCCCCAGACGCCCACTTCACTGGCCAGCAACCTCGGCGGGTCGGCCGGGTTCGCCTCCGGACCGGATCGCGGGGCTTCCAGTTCGCCAGCCCGGATCAGATTGCTGATCTCCGCCAACAACCAATCACTGTGGGTGGTAATCACCAGCCGAATACCCGCCCGGACCATCCGAGCAACCGCCAGAGCAACCTTGGTCTGCACCTCCGGGTGCAGGTGTGCTTCCGGCTCTTCGATTATCAGTGTATGCCCAGGCCTGACAAACCCTCGCAGATAGACCACCAGTGGCGCAAGCTCCGTGACCATGGATGATGAGTCGGCCAGAGGGATCCCCTCTTCCCAAGCATCTGGAGTGTAGACGAACGCTGGGCCGATAACATTCTTCTGTTGATGCGACTCCACTGTGCCGAGAAGTAGGTTTGTTTCTACGAATCGGGCCAACTTCTCTTGGAATCCCTTCCATTGTCGTCTGTCCGTGAACATCAACAGATTGGAGACGAAGTCGGCAATGGTGCCGGGTAGTGCATAGGCATCGCTGACATCTCCGAATCCCCGTCTTGTGGCCCGCCGCATGGTCTCGCCCGCGATGACGCGATGAGCCAGCATGATGCCGCTCCGAGAGGCAGGTAGAAACCAGGCTTTGGTAGGACCGACGTACGACGGATCCATGCCGAGAATCTGATTCAGCTGCTCCAATGCAGACCTGAAGTTGTAATCGGCCGGACCTTCGTCTGTATACGGCGGCCAAGCGTATTCTGGCAATTTGTCAATGTTAATGACGTAGGAAGAGCCGATATTGACATTGGTAGTACACTGGGTTCCATCCAATGTCGCTTCCAGATCCCAGCCCGCCTGATCCTGTTTGGTGTGAGTCTGATCTCCATGGACGGACAACTTGATCATGCTGCTACGGTTTGAACTCGACACCTGGATCAATTCTTCCGTTGATCCTCTGTTGTAGAGGTATCTCAACTCTTCTGCGAACACCGTTGCGAGACCGTCATCGGCTGTATGGAATTCATTCAACAGGTCCAGATAGACCTGCGGGAGACTGTCGAATTCGATTGCATGCGAAGCTGTCAGAACATTCGCGGCGAAGTAATTGAGGTCCGTGACCGCCTCCAAACTTTGGGAGTACGAACCCACCGTGGCTGAGCGCTGCATCCATCGATGCCAATCGTCGAATTTTGGTATGGCAGAAAATCCGTTCGTAATTGTATGAAGACCATAGATGAGCGTGGACAGGAAGGTCTTCCCGGAGTTATTGGGTCCAAAAAACACCGTCAGGGGACGCAACTCGACGGAACCGCTTGCAATCGGCCCGAAGTTGGACACTTTCACTGTGGTTGGCATGCTTATCCCCTCTGCACCGATGTGCGCCAACACGCTGCCAAGCCATCCGACCGTTTGAGGTTCCCTTGTCCTCGACACGGTATTCAGATGGTCTCGACCGGATGATCCCTGCTCTTGTTGGTGGCCAGTGCCCGGCAGAGCGATTGTACCCCTTGAAGTTCGGGCACACCGAGCGCAGACAGCCCGAAGACTGTTTCGAGCCAAGGCCAATCATTCTGCGTATCGTTGCCCGAGCCCAGGGGTAAACCCTGTCCTTTATCACGTGTCATCCTCGCCAATCCCAGTCTCCGGGAGATTGCGGAAGGCCCTGTTTCGGTGTTCTTCCCTGTCACTTGGAGACAAAGCCGGTACACGGAATATCCCGGCGCGGCCTGCCAAGAAGCTCGCCGCCCTGCCGCTGGTTGTGAGCGGGAGGCCTCCTCCCGAAGTTCCCTCGGGTCTCGCACCGGATGCACTCCCACGAGCCTCCGCAACGCCGTCAAATCCTCCTCTCCACCTTGTTCACCAACCGTACCGTATCCATCGTCGGTTCTTCCTTACTGCCGCGGACGCGGTGGCAGGACCCCATTCATGTTCACCGCGGTGTACCTGCGACGTTCTCGGAGATGGTGTCCAGATCCTGTCGAAGATCTTCGAGATCGTATTGCACCGCGACCTTTCTGTCCCGGACATATTCCATCATTTCCCAAAGGGACACGCCCGCATCTCGGGCCGCCCTCGCCATCGTAAGTTTCCCGTCTCCGTATTGCCGTGCGTAGTGCTCGAGTTTCCACTCTCGAACCGCCTTCGCGAGCAGCCGGCGCACAGTGGTCGAACGGTCAGCTTGCTCAACTTCCTCGATGAATTCCAGTTCACGAACCAGCCCCATGGGAAGCCGCGCTCCTACCATCTGCCCCTTCTTCATATCCTCGCCTCCCTCGCAAGTCTCAAGATCTCAGCGACTACAGCTGGCGAAATCCACAGCACTTGGACAAGGTCCTGGAGTACGGCCTCCAGTTCTTCCAGATCAAGATGCGCTCCCAGGTATGCCTCGAGCAGCACACCCGCCGTACCCACGATTTTGATCCCGGTGGCCACCGCCACACTTCGAGCCTCCTTGTCATCCACGATCAAGCGCAGGTCCCGCGTGCTCGCAAATGCGATGGCCTCGGCCTCACCCCGGTCCAACCGGGAGCGGTGCACCAAGCCTTCCATGAAGCTGCGTTCCCTAGCGGAGGGACAAGCCATTTGCAGCCAACCACTCGCCAAGGCATTCTCGAGCTGTTCTACCCCTCGGGCGCGGATGGCGTTGCCGGCCTCAATGGTTTCCGCTTTCACGACCGGACCGATGAGCACCTTGCCGTAGAGATCGTACAGGAGTTCCAAGCGCCGCAGCTTGGCGAGCACAATCAACGGTGATGCGTCGGCCAGGATCACTCGATACACCTCCTGCGTAGTTGGACTTTCATCCCAAGTTCATGTTAACAATATTTTGATATGTTTGCAAGATGGCGATCGTTCCCCCAAACTGTCAAAGACACAGTTTCGCTACACCATGCGACCGCTGTGTTCAGGCCCCTGAAGGGCTTTGTCTGCGACAGGTCAAACACCTGCCCGGTCGCTACGTGGAATCCACCCAACCAACGGACTCAATTGGGTGTTGGAGGCGGCACCGGTCAGCCCGGAAGAACCAGGACAGCAACGTGCAGGACGCGGGCATCTGAAACCTCAACGCACCGTTGGCGGACATGGAAAAGGGTTGGTGCGAAATTCACACAATGACCATGGTCATGACCATGATATGATTATTGTCACAAAGCCAGTCTGGAAAATCAGTGCAATGGAATCCGGCAACAACTCAGGTGGCACTCGAACCATGAAGGCGTCGGAGTTCAAGGCCAAGTGCCTTCAACTCATGGACGAGGTGGCGCACGAGGGCAGCGAGATCGTCATCACCAAGCATGGGAAACCGGTCTCTCGCCTCGTACCATTTCGGGATCCCCCCAAGTCGCTGTTCGGTGCCGGCCGCGACCGGATGAAGATTGTTGGCGACATCATCAGTCCCGTCGATGTCGAGTGGCAGGCCGAGGCCAATCCGGACAGTGTGCTGAATCCATGATTCTTCTGGACACGCATGTGCTTGTCTGGCTTTGGACCGGTGACTACCACCTGGGAAAGAGCGCCAGGCGGATGATGGATGTCGCACTTCGCGACCAGGAGCTGGCTGTATCCGCCATGACATTTTGGGAAGTGGCGATGCTCAGAAACAAGGGCCGATTGGACTTCACGGAGGATGTCGGGCTGTGGCGTCGAGAACTGCTTGGGCAGGGCCTCGCGGAGATTCCCGTCGACGGGGAGATTGGCATCCGCGCCAACGCCTTGCCCGACTTTCACGCCGACCCTGCCGACCGCATCATCGTGAGTACCGCCTTGGCAGGGCACCGATTGTTGACTGCGGATGCCGGCATCCTCCGGTGGAGCGGGAACCTCAACCGGCTGGACGCGCGGGCGTGATGGCTCCCGGCAACCACCATGCATACCGCAGATAGTGCCGGACGTCGCAAACCCGTGTATCCGTCTGCATAGCCTGCGCAACACGCCGGCAAGTACAATGGCATTGCCGGCTTACGCCGGGGCACCGGTGGCTGAACCCAGCGATCCGGCTTCCCCAAGCGAACAAATCCACCGAGCCGGACACCAGGCCCCCACAGACATCGGCGGCGAAGTTCGTTTATCCCACGCCCCCTGCCATGCCCATCACCCGACGCTTTTCCAAGACGGTGGACGCCATCTCCGACTTCGTGGGCGAGGTCGCGGTCTATCTCGTTCTGATCACGGTCGTGATTGGCGTCTACAACGTAGGAGCCCGTTTCATCGGTCGCTACCTGGGGCTGCAACTCTCCTCCAACCGCTTCATCGAGTTGCAGTGGTACCTCTTCTCCCTGGTGTTCTTCCTCGGGTTTGCCTACATCATGCAGCACGGGATCAACGTGCGCGTGGACTTCATCTACTCCAAGTGGTCCCTCAAACGGCGCGCCAAGCTGGACTTCTGGCTCAACTGGATCATGATCCTGCCGTTCTGCGCCATTGGCGTGATCGAGACCTGGAATCCCCTGCTGACCAGTTGGGGCCTTGATGCCTCCGGCCATTGGTGCTTCGCCGGGGATGAGCCGGCCGCCCCGGGGCGGCTGCTTCTGTACTTCGTGGACTTCCTGGACTTGCGCGGAGCCTACTGCGGCGAGATTTCCCCGGACCCGGACGGCCTGAACCGGGCCCCCATCAAATCCTTCATTCTTTTGGCCTTCGCCCTGCTGGCCCTACAGGTGCTGGCCGAGCAGGCGAAACTGTTCCGCGTTCTGCGCCACGGCGAGGATGTGGCAGGCGAGGAACTGCAGGAGGCCGAATCGCCTCTGCGCCTGGAGTAGGCCGGTTACGGACCATTCGGACAGTCAACAGGAAAGGTAGCGCATGGGGTTTGAATGGCTTGCCATCGTGATGTTCGTGGTCTTCTTCGGACTGATCATCTACGGGTACCCGGTGGCCTATTCCTTCGCCGGCACCGCCTTCCTCTTCCTGGTCATCGGCCTGGCGGTGGGGGTGTTCGACATCCGCTGGCTGCGCCTCCTGCCCAACCGGTGGTTCGGCACGATGTCGGACTTCACGCTGCTGGCAATCATCTTCTTCGTGTTCATGGGGGCCATCTTCGAGAAGTCCGGCTTGGCGGAGCGCCTCCTGGACACCGTGGGGCAGTTGCTGGGACCGGTTCCCGGAGGCTTGGCCCTGGCGGTGGTGATCGTGGGCACATTGCTGGCCGCGGCCACCGGTGTGGTGGCGGCGACCGTAATCGTGATGGGTCTGCTCTCCCTGCCGATTATGGTGCGCTACGGCTACAACCACCAACTGGCCACCGGCATCATTACCTCGTCGGGCACGATGGCACAGCTGTTGCCACCCAGCCTGGTGTTGGTGGTCCTGAGCGACCAGATCGGGGTGGGAGTGGGGGATTTGTTCCTGGGCGCCCTGTTCCCCGGCCTGATTCTGGCCGGCCTGTACGCCGTCTATGTTCTGGTGGTGGCGTTCATCAAGCCGGAACTGGCGCCACCCCTGCCACCCGAGGCACGCACGCTCAAGGGCGGGGCCCTGGTGCGCCGTGCCTTCGTCGCGGTGGTCCCGCCACTGGTGTTGATATTCTCGGTGCTGGGCAGCATCTTCTTCGGCCTGGCGACTCCCACCGAGGCCGGGGCCGTGGGCGCGTTCGGCGCCTGTGTTCTCTCGCTGTTGAACCGGACCCTGAACTGGAACGTGCTGAAGCAGGCGGCGCGCTCCACGGCCAACATCACGGCCCTCGTGATCATGATCCTGTTCTGTTCGACCTTCTTCGGCCTCGTCTTCGACCGGCTGGGCGGACAGGACTTCGTTCAGGGCATCCTGACATCGCTGCCGGGCGGCTTCTGGGGCTTCATCATTGTGGCCAACATTGCCATCTTCCTGCTCGGCATCAATCTCGAGTTCATCGAGATCAGCTTCATCGCCATGCCGCTCTTCGTGCCCGCCGCGCAGGCTCTGGGCGTCGACCTGGTGTGGTTCGGCGTGATGATGGCAATCAACCTGAACATGGCCTTCATCTCGCCCCCGGTGGGCTTCTCGCTCTTCTACCTCCAGACGGTCGCGCCCAAGGAGGTAAAGGTTATCGACATCCACAAGGGAGCCTTGCCGTTCATGGCCCTGCAGGGACTGGCGCTGGTCATCGTGATCGCCTTCCCGCAGACGGTGACCTGGCTTGTCAGCGCGATGGCGTAGACCTGACAGCAATTCACCTGACAGCAGTGGCGGCGCATGATTTCAGGCCTGTGGCTACGGTGATGTCTTGGCACTCTTGGGTCCGACACGATCCCAATTGGTACGGTTTGGTGGGGCATTCCGTGTGGTTTGCCGGTCACCGTAACGTGAGACTCTCACCAACCGTATCTTGCCGCGTGTAACAACAAGTCGGAAATGTCGATTTCATTTGAATTCGTCATAGTAAGGCCCTCCGGTGTCCCAACAAACCCGCCGGCGAAGTAGACTCCAGGAGTGGAAAGAGGAGGTACACAGGGCCGCTAATCGAAGTTGGGATGCGGATCAGCCTGTTGAAGGCCCGATCACCGTGACCATAACCTACTTCTTTGACGATGTACCCTTTGATGTCGACAATATCCCCAAGCCCATTCTGGAAGCGTTGATTGGACTGGTGTACATCGATGATTCCCAAGTTTTCGATCTGACTTGTCGTAAGAGAGAACTGACAGAGGATTTGCAAGTCCATAATCCTTCACCAGACCTGCTCGAATTCCTCGACAAATCAGAGCAGGTTCTCCATATCTCTGTGGTCAACGCACTGAGCTTCCAGGTGGCATTCTGATGGAACAAGCGACCAACACCGAGTACTTTCTCCTCCGCAAAGCGGCCGACGAATACCGCGACCAAGGCTACGAGGTTGCCCTGGAAACACCACTCGATTTCCTGCCTGGCTACCGTGCCGACCTGATTGCCCGGAAAGACGGCGAAACCAAGGTGGTTGAGGTCAAATCCCGGTCTTCACTGGCAGCAAATCCCAAAATCCGCGAGTTGGCCGAGATTATCGCCTCCAAGCCCGGATGGAGTTTCGAGTTGCTCCTTGTGGCTCAGCCGGAGCAGCTCGAGGCACCCGAAGGTGAACGTCCGCTGGAACGCGGAAACATCCTCCAGCGGATTGAAGAAGCCGAAAACCTGATCGCTGCAGGCCATTCCGATGCCGCTTTCCTGCTTGCTTGGGCGGCCTGCGAGGCTGCGCTCAGGATGTTGATCAGGGAACACGGAGAGCCGGAAAACGGCATCACAACCACGAAGCACGTTTTCAATCAGGCGACTTTCCTCGGCATCCTGTCCAGGGAGGAATACCGCCATCTGACCCATGTACAGAAGTACAGAAACGCCATAGTCCACGGATACAGCCACAGTGGCGTCGGTGAAGAACTGGTAACGGATCTGGTGGAGAATGTGCGGCGGATGACCGCTGAGCATGACACATGACGCTGTAAGGGTGCCGCGAACGAAGCCAGCAATGTCAGGCGTGTTGTGACAAAAGCGCTCCGCCAGACCGGATCCCTCGACAATCCGACGCCTGCATCCTGGATACCGATTTCCGTGTCTCCAAACCCTGGCTATGACCGGATGCCCGGATTCCACAACTGCACCGTGAACCGGTGTTCCTCATCCAGCAGTTCCGGTTCCGTGCCATTGTGGGCGCGCATGAGGGGAATTACCTTGTTCCTGATGCCCATCCCCCGTGCCTCCACGTAGTTGTAGTCGCGCATGACATTCACCAACGTCTGATTGCGCGCACATCGCAACCCAGCCTTCATGCGCTCCACGGTCACATTGTTCGGCAGCCGTCCCGGACTCTCTATCTCCAAGCGATCCGAGAAGATGGAAAGAGTGACATCTGTGCCCGCGATGGTGTAGTCGCGGTGAACCAGGGCGTTAACCAGAACTTCGCGTACGGCAGATTCGGGATAGGGCAACCGCTCCCGACGGGCGACTTCGAAATGGACCTCCCGCTCCGTATTGCGCAGCACGAAATCCCAGGCGCGATCCACAATGCCGGGCTCCACCATTGGGACATCCTGGCTACCAAGCGGGACCAGGGGACCCTTGATGTTCTCATCGGCACACACGGCAGAATCGGGTTCGGTTCCTTGATAACAGATTGCGCGAATGCCTGACTGAGGGACGAATCTTCCGGGATTCAGACCAAACAGGAGCATGCCGTCCACCGTCAGGGTAAACGCAAAGTCGCGATTAGGGCAGGGCGGCGGCCAGGAGCCAGGGGT
>CAZMKQ010000028.1:0-36726 GCA_964566955.1 uncultured Caldilineaceae bacterium
GGCGCCCCGCGGCTTCTGGAAGTCCCTGAGAGGGCGGGAAGCGCTTTCCTTCTACCTCTTCATCGCGCCCTGGACCCTGGGGTTCCTGGCCTTCATTCTGGGGCCAATCGTGGCCTCGCTGATGCTGGGCTTCACCCAGTACGACATCATCCTGCCCGCCAAGTGGGTGGGACTGAAAAACTTCCAGGATCTGATTACCGATCCTCTCTTCCGCATCTCCCTGGGGAACACGGTCTACATCGTGCTGGTGGCCGTACCACTGGGCATGGTGGTCTCCTTCCTGATTGCGCTGCTGCTCAACCAGAAGGTCAAGGGTATGGCGGCCTACCGGACCGGCTACTTCATCCCCTCGATCGTGCCCGCGGTGGCCTCCGCCGCCCTCTGGCTCTATCTGCTGCAGCCCCAATGGGGCCTGGTCAACGGCTTCCTTGACCTGTTTGGCATCAAGGGCCCCACCTGGTTGGCCTCCACCACCTGGTCCAAGCCGTCCATCATCATGCTCATGGTCTGGGCCTCGGGCGGCACGATGATCATCTACCTGGCCGGTCTGCAGGACATCCCGGACACCCTCTACGAAGCGGCTTCCATCGACGGTGCCTCCTGGCTGCGCCAGCTGGTGCACGTAACCATCCCGCTGATGACGCCGACCATCTTCTTCACGCTGGTGATGGGCATCATCGGCACGTTCCAGGTCTTCTCCGTGGTCTTTGTCCTGACCGACGGCATGGGCGGACCGCTCAACTCCACGCTCGTCTACCTGATCTACGTGTACCGGAACGCCTTTGTCTTCTTCCGGATGGGCTACGCCTCGGCCCTGTCCCTAATCCTGTTCCTGATCATCCTGGTGCTGACCCTTGCCAACGTGCGCCTGGCCGGCAGATGGGTCTACTCCGAAGTGGAAACGGAGTAATCCGGAACCATGGCCACCGACACCCGGATCCAGCCGGCCCCCACCGTAGCTGCGGCACAGCCGCGGCCGTTGCGCGAGCGGTCCGGCTTCATGGCCGTCTTCCGGCACGTGATCCTGCTGCCGGGCGTGGTCTTCTTCGTGATTCCGCTGGTTTTCATGGTGTCCACGTCGCTCAAGGCCCTGCGGCAGATCGCGCTGTTCCCGCCCGAGTTGATTCCGGATCCGGTGCTCTGGGCAAACTATCCCGAGGTGTTCCACTATGCGCCGATGCACCTCTACTTCGTCAACACCCTCTTTTTGGTGCTGCCGGCGATCTTCGGTGCGGTCTTCACGTCCTCGCTGGCGGCCTACGCCTTTGCCCGGCTGCGGGCACCCGGCAAGAACGCCATCTTCATCGTCCTGCTCTCCACGATGATGGTGCCGGCCTTCGTCACGATGATCCCGACCTACATCCTCTTCGCCAAGCTGCGCTGGGTGGGGGGCTTCAAGCCGCTCGTGATCCCCTACCTGATGGGCAGCGCCTTCTTTGTCTTCCTGCTGCGCCAGTTCTTCCTGACCATTCCCCGCGAACTGGAGGACGCGGCGTTCATCGACGGCTCCAGCCGGTTGCGCACCTTCACCGGCATCATCCTGCCCCTGGCCAAGCCGGTGCTGGCCACGGTGACCATCTTCGCCTTCATGGCCAGTTGGAACGAGTACATGGGCCCGCTCATCTACCTCAGCAACAAGAAGCAGTATGTGCTGTCACTGGGGCTGCAGGTCTTTACGGATGCCTACGGCAACGAGTGGGGCCTGTTGATGGCCGCCTCCACGATGATGGTGGCCCCCGTGATTCTGCTGTTCTTCTTCGCCCAGAAGCACTTCGTGACCGGCATCACCATGAGCGGTCTCAAGGGCTGATACGACCCCGGCCAGCCGGCCAACCCGACCCGCACCACGGACGCTAGGCAACCATGAGCAACCGCCACGCAACCTACAGGGCCGACGGCTTCCAGTTGGAGCCCGGACCGGTCCTGGCGGCGGACACCGTCGCCGCAGCCGTGCAGGGCATGGACCAAATCCGGGAGGGCCACTACGACACCGGTCAGGCACCGGAAGAATCCCAGTGGAAGCCCGGCGACGATCCCAATGCCCTGTGCAAGATCGAAATGCCGCAGATGGCTTCGCGGGGCATCCGGTCGCTGGTGTCGGACTGCGGCCTGGGTGCCCACGTGGCCGAGGTCACGGGTTCGGAAGCGGTCCAGGTGTGGTGGACGCAACTGCTCTACAAGCCGTCCGCAACCGCCACCTCAGCCCCGGTGATCGGCTGGCACCAGGATCGCTACTTCTGGCGCATCTGGTCCAATGAATCCAACCTCTTCACGGCCTGGGTGGCCCTCTCCGACGTGGACGAAGCATCCGGTCCGATGCAGTTCGTGCGCGGTTCCCACCACTGGGGCTTCACCGGCGAAGGCACGTTCCAAGCCACGGATTTCGAGGCGACCAGGGACATGATCACCGTGCCGGAAGGCCAACGGTGGGAGGAAGTGTCGGCCCTGTTGCCGCCCGGAGGCGTCAGCACCCATCACCACCTGGTGTTCCACGGTTCGGGGCCCAACCAGTCGGGTCGCCCGCGCCGCAGCCTGGCCATCCACATGCGCAGCGAAGGCTCCCGCCCCGCCGACGGCGGCCGCGAGGGACTGACCCGGCACATCGACAATCTGGACATCTGCCCCGTCATCCACGGCGATCCGGGGTTGTTCAGGGACTAAATTAAGGCCTAGCCTATCCCTACGATCCCATCCATGGATACGACGACGAATACACGAAGGCTCGGGGCTATGTGTAGTAAACGTTAACTACCATCTCCCGAAGGCACAAAAACGCCCTGGCATCGTTCAAGGACACCGTGGACGCCTTGCAGGGCCTGAGTGCATGGCGCGAATTTACGGTGTGCCTGTCGGACGCTGTCAGGCAAGCCCTGGATCCTGACCTCGAGTTCCGGAACAGGAAACTCCTCATCCAGGATGTAGCCGTGCTGCCGGAAGTACTTGCGCCTGACAAACCTGTCGCCACAACTATCGGATTTCCGGTGCACCAAGGCAGGGCAATCGCATTCTAATTGGGACGGTGCCACAACGAGGGGAATTGGTGTGCCGCGTGCCGGAAATTCGTCGCCAGACGGCGAAAACGCGCCATTTGGACATCGTGGACGCGTTGGAACGGGCCAGATGGAGCCCAAACTGTCTGGTCAAATTAGAATACGATTGCCCTGGGGCATGAAAGGCTTCCCAACGGCGAGTACAACGACCCCTTAAGTATGTCAGGATTATATACAACTGTAGTATTAGGCTGAACATCGCCGGTGAAGTTGCGGCCCCATACTCACAGCCGAGCTCCGCTGTATTCAGCCTTCCGATCCTCGATAGGGACTGGAAGTCTCCCAACCAAACCGTGCGTACTACAATGACGGGCAGGCACCCGCAGGCAGCAGGAGCGCGGCCATGGCCACGCCGAAGGTACAGGCACAGGAACGGATCGGAACCGATGAAAGCGCCGTGAACGGGACGGCGCATCGGACCTTCAACGGGGCTGCAACCGTCACACTGCCACCCCTGCCTGTCGCGCCGGAGCCCGACAGTCAGGCCTGGTGGGCGGCGATCAGGACCCTGACCCACTACGACCCGGTCTATCCCTACAACCCGGCCTACGAGTATGACGACGAATACACGACGGATCCGGACTACGGCGTGGACGGGGTTACCTACTTGACCACCGAACCGCACAAGGAAGCACTTGCATCCTTCAAATACACCGTGGAGGCCCGACGGGGCCGGTGTGCACCGCGCGAATTCAGGGTGTACCTGTCGGACGCGGTCCGACAGGTCCTGGGACCGGAACACGAGTTCCATGACAAGGGACACCTCATTCCGGATGTGGCCGTGCTGCCGGAGGTGTTGGCGCCCGGCGAACCGCTGCCACGCGCCTGCCGGCTGGGGGTGGACCCGCCCCCGCTGCTGGTGCTGGAAGTCCTCTCCGAGTCCACATGGCGGGCAGACCTGGGGCCGAAGCTGGATGCCTATGCCGCCATGGGCATCGCAGAGTATTGGCTGTACGACCCGGAGGGCCATGCACCACCGGCATACTCCGACGGTGTTTCATTCTGGGGCTGGCGGCTGGACGACACGGGGAGCTATGTCCGTATCCTGCGGCAGCCGCACGATGGGGATTGGCCCGTGTACCACAGCGAAGTGCTGGCGGCCGACATCCGCATGCTGCCGGCCGCGGCCCGCGACATGGAGGTCGGCATGCCGGACGAAACAGGAGACCTGCATCGACTGCAGTGGTGGGATCCGGACCGGGGCCACTGGCGCGACTCCGAACTCGACGCCTTGCTGAGAGAACGTGCAGAGGGCGAAGCGAGAGGCAAATTGGAGGAGCGCATCGCAGGCATGCACTCGCTGTTGGAGACAAAATTGCCCGGCGCGTTGCTTGACCAACTCGAGACCAACTGGCGTCGGGTAGGACAAGGCCACACCATGGCAGAAGTAGCGGAGGTGTCGTTCGGCAACGCCGACTGGCGTTCGCTGCTGTTCCCTCAGGAGCCGAATGGAGCCGAGGAAGACTAGCCACAGAGCAGTACCCGACGCGCCCGATAGGGTGAAAAGGATAAGCCAACTGCCGGCAGACACGACACTGCCGGCAGTTGGACAGTCAGGCACCAAATACTACGGTTCTTGACGAATCCCGGTCCGACTTCCAGTGGCCCGCCGACCACAACGCTACTTCTTGGTCTGAACCGGACAAGGTTGGATTCATTCTGTCCGACTACGTGATTTTCCAAGCGCCGAGCTTGAACTGAATGTCAAGTCGCCAGTTCCGAGAACGCACTGCCCTGCGTGCACAGTCCCCGGCCGGCACCATCCTCAAGGCGGAAATCAGGGACGCCACGCCAGTCGCCCAACTCTTGGCAGCCTTTGGCCTGGCATGTCCCGTATACTCGTTCCTGTCTGCATGTGCCTGCTCATTTTGAACGACATCCGGGTCGACGACTCCCTGTTCCACCAGGTGCATGATCCCCTATTCCTGCCGCTTCCATCGGAAAACATCGTCGCTGCCGCATCCGGTCCAGAATCACCAGTGGGTGGATGAGCCCACAGTGTCACCCACGCGGCCGGCCGCACCATGTGCGGGCGAGTTGTGCTTCCGGAAGACATCGGCCCGAATGAACCGGTCGGTTGGATCATTGACATCCTGGCTCCCAAATGACTGTTGAAGAACGACTGTCACTTCTGGACAAAGTGATCTATGGCTCTGGTGAATGGACTTCCGCCATTGCCGGCACAACGCGATCCCTCTTCCTGAACTATTTCCTGGTGAGTGTGGTAGGGCTGGTCCCCAACATGGTGGGCCTGATCCTGCTGTTGGGCCGCATCTGGGATGCAGTCAATGATCCCCTGGTTGGCGTCATCAGTGATCGCCTGAGCACACGGTGGGGACGCAGACGCCCCATGATGTTGATGGCGGCATTGCCCCTGGGGTTGCTGTTTGCCCTGTTGTGGTTCCGCCCGCCCGCAGCCGGCACCGCGTGGCTGTTTGTCTATTTCGTGATCGTCAGTTTGGCCCTGGACACGGTGTACACCGTATTCGCCGTGCCCCATACGGCCCTGCTGGCCGAAATCACGCACGACTATAGTCACCGCATCTCGATCGTGGCCTGGCGCAATGCCTTCTACCTGCTGGGAGCCCTGATCACGGCGGCCATGTTCAAAAGGGTGGCCGAAGACTTCGCGATCGCGTGGGGATGGGCCGACAACATGTTGCAGGGGTACATGGCGGCCGGTTGGCTGTTTGGCCTGTCCCTGATGATCGCGCCGGTTCTCATATTCTGGCGCCTCCGGGAACCCGCGCATGTACGGGTTCCCCAGCAAATCAATCCGTTAAGGGCCTTTCAGGCGGTATTTCGAAATCAGCCTTTCCGCATCCTTTCCGCATCCTACTTCCTGGCGTTTACGGGTCTGGAATTCGTGGTGGTTTCCTTCATCTGGTATTTGCAGTTCGTGTTGCAGGCTCCCGCCGGCATGGATGACACCCTGGCAGGCCTGCTGTTGTTGGGCGCCTTGGTCACAATGCCTCTGACGAACCTCCTGATCACTCGATTTGGCAAGCGCAATTCCTATCTCCTGGTGGGTGCAGCCTGGATAGTGTCAATTCCGCTGGCCGCCATGTTCCCCACCGGCGGGTTCAGGGCCTTCGTGCCCTACTGTCTTTGGTTGGGCTTTATCTATGGCGCCGGCATAACGGTGCCGGGGGCCATGTTGCCTGACGTCATGGAATACGACGAGGTGCAAACGGGTGAGCGGCGGGAAGGGATCTTCACGGCCTACCTGACGTTTTTCCGGAAACTGGGATCTGCCTTGGCGGTCTTGATCGTCAACTTCATCCTGGCGCGCTCAGGCCTCATTGAGGGCACGGCTGGAACGGGAATAGTCCAACCACAAACCGTGGTGGTGGCCCTGCGCTTTATCATTGGCATTCTGCCTACTTTGATGGTTGCCGGATCGCTTTGGGTAATCAGGTACTACCCCATCACCAGGGCCTACCATGAGGAACTGAAGGCCAAACTGAAACAGTCCCCCGACGTTGCCGCAACCAGCAGCACGGAGAGTTCGATCTCCCTCGGATCCTAAGGCGGGCGCAGCGCGAGACAAGTGGGAGGAGCGCGTCGCCGCCATGTACTCGCCGTCGGAGACAAGGTCCGGGACAAGGCCACACCATGGCAGAAGCAGCGGCAGTGTCGTTCGGCAACGCCGACTGGCGTTCGCGGCTGTTCCCTCAAGAGCTGAACGGGACCGGAGAAGACAATCCGCTGGGCCGGGCCCGACGCGACCGTTGGGCATGGTCCTCCGGCCATGCATTTCCGGATTGATCCGCGGGGACGAGGCCACGCATGGGGTCATGACGGGGATCCTGTGGTGTCCACAGGGAGCCTCGGTCCTGGACAAGCCACCCCGCAACGCAATCCTGCGATTGCCCGGGGTGACGTTCCCTGTCCAATGACACCCTGAACCTGTTCAGGCCTTTGCCCACTACAGACCGGACCGAGTGTTGGTCCGATCAGAAGAGGGTGTAGATAAAGGGTGCCACGGCAGTACCCGCCAAGGCTGCCAGCCCGCCAATGCACAGCAACAAGGCGACAATCGGAGCCAGCCACCATTTTTTGTTGACGCGCATGTATTCCCAGAGCTCGGCCACAAGCCCCGGCCGGCGTTTACGCTCCATGTCCCTGGCGAAGTCGGATTTCAGACCTTTGTCCTCTTTGCCGGCCATGCGGCCTCCCATCCTTTCTTAGTCCTGAAGCGGCGCAAACCCAACGAAGTCCCTCAACATCGTTGAACGCGCCACCTCTTCAAAACAGATGCGGTGACCCCGGGCATTCCAGTGTGCATCCTGCGGGTATTCGAAGAGCTGATGATGGATCTTGAAATCATTGGCGAAGACCGGGTGCAGGTCAACAACCTCAAACCCTCCGTCCCGCGCTGCTTCCATAAAATAATTTCGCATCACGTCCATGTAGCTGCCTCTGGCCTCTTCCACCATCTTGTCGTCATACAGCTGAGGCCTCATCCCGTCCACCACGAATACGATTTGTTCCGGTTCGAGACCGGCGAATTCGGGCAAAAGCCGCAGGAATTGTTCGACTGCCTGTCTGGAATCGGAGACCAGGGAGGCTTCGACTTCGGCAACGGCAGGACCTGCCGCCGCTTGCTGATCAGGGGTCAAAAGGCGCCGCAGCCTTGAGGGGGCTTCCCCCAATTCCAGATTGTGCATCAGATAAAGGGCCAAGGCCGAGTTTCTGACTACCTTCTTCAGGAGACTGACACTGAAATCGGTTCTCTCAAGTTCAAGTTCTC
The DNA here is from genome assembly GCA_964566955.1 of uncultured Caldilineaceae bacterium. Taxonomy (GTDB): domain Bacteria; phylum Chloroflexota; class Anaerolineae; order Caldilineales; family Caldilineaceae; genus Bin34. Next base: position 7,804 of record CAZMKQ010000028.1, read on the forward strand.
CCTGTGACCCTTCAACAAAATAATGATAGCCAGGTCTGTGGTTGTACTTGCGCAGACTTTCATCGAAGTCATTCCCGATTACAACAACCACCAGCCTGTCGGGATGGAACGTATCTCGTGCATAGGCTGCATACGCCAGATACTGACTCAAGGGGGCACCGCCCACGGCAAAGGGGTAGACCCGGGCGTGACCTTGCAGCAGCTCCGCCAAGCGGCCGGTGCAGGTCTCCGGGAAGGGCACCATGAATGCTTCAATGAAACTGTCGCCAATCACCGCCAGCAGCGGTTCGGCCCCTGCCATGTCGTAGTCATAGTCACTGACGAAACCGTGGTTGTTGACATTCACCTTGTTGACCAGCGAGAAATTCCAGTCTCTCGACCACAGGAACTGCCTGTTGGGCTCAAAGCGAATGACAGGGTTGGCTTCGTTGACCGGCAGCCTGTGGGCACCCTCGTGAACAGGCATGATGCGCAGCCCAAGCTCCAACAGCAGCAGTGCCGCCAGGAAGCCTACCGCGAGTGCCAAGCCTCGTACAATCCATGGTCTCCACACGTTCTCCGCTCGCGGCATGGAAACAGGACCGTCATCCCCGGCATGGGACTGACGGTTCGTGTGGACGTGATCGCCAACGGGGCACACAGTGAATTAGTACTGCCTGAAATAGCGCTGGAAGGGCTTCTCTCTCCCTCTGGGAGTCCAATAGCTGGATACGGCCGGATCCGGCGTCCGGCCCAATGGATCGCCTTTGACCAGGCGTTTGACAAGCCCCATGGGCGTGATCACCAGGAAATAGACCATGGCCAGCAAACCATGCGATACAGCCCAGCCCACGGGAAACACCGCATACAGCCAGCCGAGATAGATCGATCGTCTCCATGCCGGCACGGCCCAGTAAAGCACCGACAGCACCCCCCCGGCGCTCCAGATCACGATCGCGACGCCGGGCGCGTCCAGGCGCCAGCGCACCATGCCGCCTGCCAAAGCCCAGAACACACCCAGCAGAAAACCAAACCAGTAGAGCTGCCGGGACGAAGGCTGGGAGTCAATCTCGATCAGGCCGGCCATGTTCAGTCAAGTTCGAATTGAGCGATGTGCTCCTCGGGATTGACAACCAAGGCAGGTGGTTGTTCGGACTTAAGCAATACGAAATGCTCGAGAACCAAGGCATCCATGTGGGTCGCCATGAAGCAGTTCCATGCGTGTTCGGGCGTACAGACTATCGGTTCGCCCCGAATGTTGAAGCTGGTATTGACAAGCACGGCACAGTCGGTTTTGGCCTGAAAGGCACGCAACAGGGCTGCGTAGCGGCCATGACGCTCGTCAACAGTCTGTACCCGAGCCGAATAATCAACATGCGTAATCGCCGGCAGCGGCGAGCGCACGGTGTTCAGCCGCTCAAAGCCCTGCAGGCTGTTCGCATCCATGGGAAAACGATCCCGCACGGGCGCCACCAGCAGCATGTAGGGGCTGTCCTCTCCGGGCCGCATGGCGAAGTACCGGTCTGCCTTGTCGCGCAGCACCGAGGGGGCGAACGGACGGAAGGATTCCCGAAACTTGATCTTCCGATTCATGACCGACTGCATATGGCCGTCACGGGCATCGCCGAGAATGCTGCGGGCGCCCAGGGCGCGGGGTCCGAACTCCATGCGTCCCTGGAACCATCCAACGACCTGTCGCTGGGCCACCAGATTGCTGACGGCCTCACAGAGCGACGCATCATCGGGATATTGCCTGTAGGTGGCGCCGACCTTCTCAAGGAACGTGCGGACATCACTGTCGGAAAAGCTGGGCCCCAGCATGGAGCCTTGCTGGGCATCCTGGGGGCGCACGTCGCGCTCGTGGCCAAGCAGCTGATGCCAGATGAACAAGGCCACGCCAAGAGCCCCGCCCGCATCACCGGATGCCGGTTGGATCCATACATCGTCGAAGGGCCCCTCCCGCAGGATGCGCCCGTTGCCTACGCAGTTGAGGGCGACACCCCCAGCCAGGCACAGCCGGCGCATGCCGGTCTCGGTGTGGGCAAAACGCGCCAGGCGCAGCATGATTTCCTCTGTAACCGCTTGAATCGATGCGGCCATGTCCATCTCGCGCTGGGTGATGGGAGCCCCTTGTTGACGGGGCGGTCCCTCGAACAGGGCGTCGAACTTGGGCGATGTCATCCGAAGCCCGTCACAATACGAGAAGTACGACATGTCCAGGCGGAACGACCCGTCTTCCTTCAGGTCGATCAATCGGTCGCGTATGCAGTCGGCATACCTGGGTTCGCCGTAAGGGGCAAGCCCCATGAGCTTATACTCGCCGGAATTGACCTTGAAGCCGGCAAAGTACGTAAAGGCGGAATACAGAAGCCCGAGCGAGTGGGGAAAACGGAGTTCATGCGTCAACTCAATTCGATTGCCTTGCCCAACGCCGCATGCCGTCGTCGCCCATTCGCCCACGCCATCCATGGTAAGGATGGCGGCTTCTTCGAAAGGAGAAGGGAAAAAGGCACTTGCCGCATGGGATTCATGGTGCTCGGCAAAAACAATCTGTCGTCGGTATCGCTTGTCCAGGCCGCGGTCTATTTCCCGAGGCAGAAATAGCTTCTGCCTGGTCCAAGAGGGCACAAATTTCAGAAACGATCGAAAACCCCGAGGGGCGTAAGTAAGATAGGTTTCCAGTAGGCGGTCAAGTTTGAGAAACGGCTTTTCGTAGAAGCCAACCGAGTCCAGCTGCTCGGGCACCAAGCCGACTTCGTCCAGACAATAGCCAATGGCGTTGACGGGAAATGAATGATCGTGCTTCTTTCGGGTAAACCGTTCCTCCTGGGCTGCCGCGACGATCTCCCCGTCGACCACCAGCGCGGCGGCTGAATCATGATAGAAGGCCGAAATGCCCAGTACTGCCGCCATTGCCTAGGGACCGTTTTTCAATTCTTGGATGGAAGGTCCACCTATTTCCAACAAAGCGTACTGCATACACAAAGAAAAGGATTGGCGAACCGCATCTCTTCCAATATCTTGGGACAAAATACACACAGCCTATTGAAGAACAAGGCAAGGGACAATCAGGATTGTACCAGACCGCGATCAGACGGCGGGTGGCGGGCGCGTTGGGGATCAGCCGCCTTGCCGTGCAGCAGTCGCTGCGGTGGTACCGGTCCGGGAGCGGGCCCATCGGCAAGGCGGACAAACTCTCCGATCTGGCCCCGAACCAGGCGGTGCAGGTGGTGGCGGGGCGCACCGCCGCAATTTGCGACGAGGCCTGCGGCTACCGGGGTGCGGACATGCAGGCCATCGAGGTCCCCGGGTGGTGCAACTGCCCTACGCCCCCGAACTGAATCCGGCGGAACGCTGGTTCCGGAAGACCCTGACGGACCTGCCCGCCGACCATCAAGCAATCCAAGCATGATGGAGGCGAACCGGAACCTTGGCGCCGACATCGGCAATCGGTACGCTGCGCCACTTGGCACCGCATGCCATGGTTCACCAAGGGCCGCACATGATCACGCGGGCGCCCGCAGCAGATTCGGGCCCGGAAAGCACCGGTACAGTAGAATCGTGCCCGACAACTCGATCCACGGGTGCTGGCCCCAGGAGATGAACCTCATGCTTCGTCGACTTGCTGTATTGGCTTCGATCCTGCTTCTGGCCACATTGTTGACAGGCTGCGTATTGCCCGAGCCCTCCACCTACCCGGAGGAATTGCCGACGGAGGTGGAGGAACAACCGACGCTGACCACCCCCGACATCGTCGAAGGCATGTTCAACGTGGCCTTTGTCTATGTGGGACCCATCGGTGACGGCGGCTGGACCTACGCCCACAACGACGGGCGCCTCTATCTTGAGGAGAACCTCGACAACGTCAACACGGTCTATTTGGAAAGCGTGCCCGAGGGCGCGGACGCCGAGCGCGTGATCCGCAACTTGGCGCGTAAGGGCTTCGACCTGATCTACACAACCTCCTTCGGGTACATGGATCCGACCGCCACCGTGGCCGAGGAGTTCCCGGATCAGGTGTTCGTCCACGTGTCCGGCCTCAAGAAGAACGACCACAACTTCGCCAATCTCTTCGGCTCCATGGAATCGGCCAAGTACCTGGCCGGCATGGTCGCCGGAGCCAGGGCCGCCGAGGACGGATCCAACCGGGTCGGCTATGTCGCCACCTTTCCCATCCCGGAAATCATCCGGTTGGGCAATGCCATGACGATGGGCATGCGCCGCACCTGCCCCGAGTGCGTGATGGACGTGCGCTGGATCTTCAGCTGGTTTGATCCGGAAGGGGAACGCGAAGCCGCGGTCTCCATGATCGATGCCGGTGCCACCGTGATCATCACCGGCGCCGACACCGCCATCCCTGTGCAGGTGGCCGGAGAAATGGGCTTCACCGGCGTGCCGGGCAACAGCGCCAACGCCTGCGATGCCGCGCCCGAGGCCTGCCTGGGTGTTCCCTACTGGAACTGGGGACCGACCTATGTCGAGATTGCCCAGGCCGTGATGGACGGCGCTTTCGAGCCGGATGACTACTACCTCGGCGTCCCGGACAAGATCGTCGGATTCGCCGGCTTCATGGAAGGGGAAGTGCCCCAGCCGGCCGTGCCCGACTGGGTCATACCGGAAGTGGACGACGTCCTGCAACAGATGCGCAACGGCGAGTTCACCCGCTTCGACATGTTCACGGGTCCCATCCATGACAACGCCGGCAATCTGGTGGTTCCGGAGGGCGAGTCCCTGACCCAGTCCGATCTGGAAGGGATCGACGACGAGCTGGGCGCCCTGCTGGGACGTCCCGGCTGCACCTACTGCATGGGCTGGCTGGCGGAAGGCTTTGTCGCCGACGCCCAGGTCCCGCAATAGCCTGAAACCACGGGCGGCGTCCCGGGACGCCGCCCGGCGCATGCCGGCGGAAGGCACCTTCCGCCGGCACTGCCCAATGCCGCCCACATCCAAGCCCCGACCCCGCAGTCAACCCGGGCCGCGCGCGGCGGCTCCGCGACCCAACATGGTGGAGATGCGGGGCATCTCCAAGCGATTCCCGGGGGTTCTGGCCAACGACCGGGTGGACCTGGATGTGGCCTCCGGTTCGATTCATGCCCTGTTGGGGGAGAACGGGGCCGGCAAGTCCACGTTGATGCACATCCTGAGCGGTCTGTACAGGCCCGACTCGGGAACCATGAAGGTCGAGGATCGGACCGGCGCCTTCGCTTCCCCGCTGCACGCGATCCGGGCCGGCGTGGGCATGGTGCACCAGCACTTCATGCTGGTTGAAACCCAGACCGTCGCCGAAAACGTGGTCCTGGGCGACCGCCGGCTGGGCTTCCGCATGGATCCCTCGGCCATCCGCGATACCGTCGCCGACCTGGGGCGCGAAAGCGGACTCGAGATCGATCCGGACGCCCTGATCTGGCAGCTGTCGGTCGGAGAGCGGCAAAGAGTGGAGATCGTCAAGATGCTCCACCGCGGTGCCCGTCTCCTGATCCTGGACGAGCCCACGTCCGTGCTGACACCGCAAGAGGCGGACACGCTCTTTGACCGCATGCGCGGCATGGCCCGGGCCGGCCGCACCCTCCTGTTCATCAGCCACAAGCTGAATGAAGTGATGGAGTTGGCGGAAACCGTGACCGTCATGCGCCAGGGCCGAGTTGTGGACACCGTCCCCAAGGCTCAAATCTCGCACCGCGAGCTGGTGCGCATGATGGTGGGCAGCCCGGTTCTCTTCGACGTCACCGTGCCACCGGTGCAACAGGGGCGCAAACTGCTGTCCCTGCGCAGCCTGAGGGTGGCAAACGATCGGGGCCAAACCGCCGTCGACAACCTGTCCCTGGATCTGCATCAGCGGGAAATCCTGGGTGTGGCGGGGGTGGCCGGCAACGGCCAGCGCGAACTGGCCGAGGCGATTACCGGCCTGCGCAAGCTCCAGGCCGGCACGATCGAGCTGGACGGGTTCGATGTGACCGGCTCCAATCAGCGGCGCATGATCGATCTGGGCATCTCCTGGGTGCCGCAGGATCGGCAGCACACCGGCACGGCGCCCAATCTCTCCATCCAGGAGAATTTCGACCTCAAGCGCTACCGGTTGGCCCGCCGCGGCCCATTCCTCGACCGGGCGGGCCAGTCCAGCCGGGCCGCGGCGCTGTTGGCCAAGTACCGGGTGGCCGCGGCCGGCCGCCGCCAACCCGTGCGCCTCCTGTCCGGCGGCAACCTGCAGAAGGTCATCCTGGCCCGGGAACTGTCCACCGAATTGCGGGTGCTGGTCGCGGAATCGCCGACCCGCGGCCTGGACGTAGGCGCCATCCAGACCGTCCATGAACTGCTGATGGAACAACGGGGCCGCGGCGTGGCCATCCTGCTTCTGTCCGAGGATTTGCAGGAGGTTCTCTCATTGAGCGACCGGGTGGCCGTAATCCACAACGGCCGCATCATGGGCATCCTGCCGCGCGCCCGGGCCGAGGCCGACACCATCGGCATGCTAATGGCCGGCGTGGTGCCTGAGAATATGACGACATGACCGGCGGCACCGTGTCCGGGACCGTGCCTTCCGGTCGCCCGCGGCTGAGGCTGGAAGCACGCGATCAGCCGGGCCTGCCGACACACCTGGCCGTGTCGCTGCTGCTGTTGGTGGCGGCCCTGCTCCTGGCCGGGATCGTGATGACGGTGGCCGGCGGCAACCCGTTGGATGTCTACCGCAGCATGTTCGGAGCCGGCTTCGGGAGCAAGTGGGGCCTGAACGACACCTTGGTCAAGATGGTGCCCCTGACCCTGACCAGCCTGGGGGTGGCGCTCGCCTTCCGCATGAAAATGTGGAACATCGGGGCCGAAGGCCAACTCCTGATGGGGGCCCTGGCCGCCTCCGGCATCGCGCTGTTTGCCGTGCCGCCCGACATGCCCCAGTGGCTGGCACTGGGGCTGATGGCCGCGGCCGGAGCCGCGGGCGGCGCCGTCTGGGGCATTGTGCCCGGCTGGCTGCGCGCCCAGTTCGGGGTCAACGAGATCATCTCCACCCTGATGCTGAACTACGTTGCCCTGTCCATCGTGCAGTTCTTCGTCTACGGACCCTGGGGCGAACGCGGCTTCGGCCTGACGCCGATGTTCGAGCGGAATACATGGCTGCCCCGCCTAACCGAATACGCCGACCAGTGGTCTGCCCTGCGCGGCCTGACGCTCCATTGGGGCATCCTGGCTGTGCCGGTGGCCATCGTCTTCCTTGCCATCCTGTTGAACCGGACCAAGTTCGGCTTCGAAATCGCCATGGTGGGCGACAACCCGGACGCGGCCCGGTACGCGGGCGTGCGCCTGCGCCGCACGATGATCATCGTGATGGCCCTGAGCGGCGCCCTGGCCGGTCTGGCCGGCATGAACGAGGTGTCCGGCGTGGTCCACCGGCTGCTGGAGCACATCTCGCCCGGCTACGGGTACACCGCCATCATTGTGGCCTGGCTGGGCCGCTTCAACCCGTTGGGGGTGGCCGTCGTCGCCTTCCTCTTCGGCGGCCTGATCGTGGGGGCGGACGAGATTCAGTCGGCCGGCATCTCCTCGCTGCTGCAGGGAGTGATTCTCTTTGTGATGGTGAGCGGCAATCTGCTGATCCGGTACCGGATCCGCCTGCGGGCATCGGAGACGCTGGAATGATCGCCTTCCTGACGGCCGTGCTGGCGTCCGGGGTGCGCACCGGCACCTCCGTACTGTTCGCCACGCTGGGCGAACTCTTCACGGAACGGGCCGGCGTCCTCAACCTGGGGGTCGAGGGCATGATGCTGATGGGCGCCATGACGGGGTTCGGCGTCACCTGGCTGACCGGCAATCCCTGGCTGGGGATCCTGGCGGCGATGGTGGTCGGCGGCCTGATGGCCCTGCTGCACGCCTTCGTGGCCCTGGTTCTGCGCGCGGAACAGGTGGTGTCCGGCCTGGCCCTCACCTTCCTGGGCAGCGGCCTCAGTGCCGTGCTCGGCTCGCCCCTGGTCGAAGTGCGCCAGGTTGATCGCATCCCGACCTGGCCCGTGCCCTTCCTGTCCCAAATCCCGGTGCTCGGCCCCATTCTGTTCGACCACAACTTCCTCGTCTACATCGGCTTCCTGCTGGTGCCGCTCTGCTGGTTCTGGATTTACCGCACGCGGCAGGGCCTGGAACTGCGCGCCATCGGCGAGAATCCGGCCGCGGCCGATGTCCAGGGCATCAAGGTCATGCGGCAGCGCATTCTCTATGTCGCCTTCGGCGGGGTGCTGGCCGGCCTGGGCGGCGCCACGCTCTCCCTGGCCCTGACCCCGACCTGGGTGGAAGGCCTGATTTCGGGCCAGGGCTGGGTGGCCGTGGGCCTGGTCATCTTCGCCGGCTGGGATCCGATCCGGGCCATGTTCGGCTCCTATCTGTTCGGAGCCCTGCGACGTCTGCCGATCGATCTCCAGAACTTCGCCCGGTTCCGCGCCAATCCGTCCATCGGCTACTTCACCGGCATGCTCCCCTACCTGTTCACGATTGTGGCCCTGCTGACCGTGTCGATCGGCGACATCGGCCGCCGCTGGGGCGCCCCCGCCGCGCTGGGCAGGGCCTACGTGCGGGAAGACCGCGACGCCTGAGCAGCCCGCGCCCGGTTTCCGCCGGCGAACCCGCCATGCCGACCGGTTCCCGCACGCTGCGCATCCTGGTGATTGCCCCCACCAGCTTCTTCAGCGACACCGGCTGCCACGTGCGCATTCTGGAGGAAGTGCGCATCCTCGAACGGCTCGGCCATCACGTGGAGATCGCCACCTACCGCAACGGCGGTCCGGCAAACCAACTGCGTATCCACCGCACCCTGCCCATCCCCTGGCGGCGCGGCTGGGAGGTCGGCTCCAGCCGGCACAAGGTGGCCTTCGATCTACTGCTGGGGCTGACCGTTCTCCGGCTGCTGGCCACCCGCCGCTTCGACCTGATTCATGCCCACCTGCACGAAGGCGGCCTGATTGGCGCCATCGCCGGCCGGCTGTTCCGCAAGCCGATGCTGCTGGACCTGCAGGGCAGCCTGACCGAGGAGATGATCGACCACGGGTTCCTGTCCCGCGACAGCCGGTTCTTCGGACCACTGCTGGCCTTGGAAAAGTGGATTGTCGGTCAGGGCGACCGGGTGGTGGCAAGCACCGCGCATTTCAGCCGCCTGTGCGTGGAGCGGTACGGGTGTCCGCCGGAACGGATGGAGCAGCTGGGCGACTTCGTGGACACCGATGTGTTCCAGCCGGAACAGTTTCCGCCGACGGACAGGCACGCCCTGCGCAGGACACTGGGCCTGCCGAACGCGGGGCCCCTCATCGTCTATCTGGGACTGCTGGCTCCGTATCAAGGCACGGACCTGCTGCTGGAAGCCATGCCGCGCATCCTTGACCGGGAACCGGATGCCCACCTCCTGCTGATGGGCTATCCCTTCGTGGACCGCTATCGGGACAAGGCGAAGTCACTGGGCATCGGCCAATCCGTCACGCTGACCGGACGCATGCCCTACGCCGACGTGCCGCGCCATCTGGCCCTGGGCGATGTGGCAGTGGCACCCAAGGTGTCCAAGACGGAAGGGCTGGGCAAGCTCCTCAACTACATGGCCATGGGCTTGCCCACAGTGGCCTTCGATGTGCCCGTGGCCCGCGAGTACCTGGGCAACCTGGGCGTCTATGCCGAGACTGGCAGTGCTGCCGGCCTGGCGGAATGCATCTGCGGGTTGTTGGAACGCCACCGGCGCGAGCCCGACGGGTTGCGCGAACTCAGGTGCCAACTCCGGGAACGCGCCCGTGAACGATTCGGCTGGCAGCCGGTGGGGCAAGCCCTGAACCGGCTCTACGCGGCGATTCTGGGAGAAACCTGAGTGGTCCGGTCCAGCCGTCTGGCGATTCCATCGAACGGGGTGAGCCGGAGCGGTCTCAAGGTGCACATGCCCAAGCGCGACGCGCAGGGGGACAGCAGGAGTACAATCGCGGTCGGCAGGCTGGACATGATGAACCTTTGGTTGTGATTTGGTTCCATGGTGCCAGCCTGGCGTGACTGCCAGGCGCCGACACCAAGTTGTACAAAGTTCAGTTGAGAGAAGGAGATTGGACCCATGCCGAATGGAGGTTCAGACTGTTGTGCGACCTGCTGGTTCAACCGCGCAAACAACGGCACACCCGGAAGCTCGAACACCGATCCCAATATCCCCAGTTTCTGCAAGATTCGCGACCTCGCCATCCCGGATCCCGGCTACACCTACTGCGCCAATCACCCATACCGCCGACCCGATCGCGCCTCCATACCCATCGGGCCGGTATACATTGGCAACGCAGACGGTGTACGGAAGATCTGGCAGCCGTCACCAGACACCGAAGAAATCCGTCAGCACTTGTTGGACATCATAAGGTCCCCGAAGGAGCATACAGACGGCTATCCCTTCTACTCATCACCGCCCCACATGGAGGCGATTCTGCAACTGGTGGACTTCGGCGATCCGCGGCTCGTCGACGCATTGGAGGACCTGGCCCAGCAGAACGAGGTGAAGAAAGTGCGTTCGGACATCCTCGATCTGATCCAGACCGTACGTGAAAAGCTGGACCAGTCGGATGGCTCAGGAGCCGAACCGAAGGACGGGAAGGAGCAACGATGAAGGAAAACACTCGCAGGGACGGGCCGGTGTCGTAACAACAGCCAAGGTCATGCGCAACCTTCACAGCCAGGGGTTGCACAAGGCCAAGTTCGATCGATTGACGCGGATCGCCGCGCGGTGCGGACGCGTCCGTGCCGACGCCTGGCAACGCTGCAGCGCATGTACGATGACGGGACTGCGTTGTACATGCCCTACCGCGCGGTCAAACGCCGGCTGCGGGATCGAAGCGGGACCACGGACGGGACTGCTCATCCCGGACTCGAGCCTGTCCGGCAGCAGGCGCTGCCCTGACCAACCGAGAGCGAATCACCCGAAGCCTGCGAGGCAAGAACTTGTAGGCATTAAGGAACAGTGCCGGAACATGTACTCGGGCATGTAGGGTGCGCGCCGCGACCAGAACTCCAAGCACACCAGCATCCAGTCCGTGAGAATTCCCTCACGTCAACTGCCGCGGGGCCAACACACCGCGAAGGTCTGGGACCTCCAACTTAGGCGGGCAGGTATCTACTGGTCACCCGCCCCAGGATGTGCTCGGGCGGAAACAGGCCCAGCGTACGGCTGTCGGTGCTGGCCTGTGGGTTGTCCCCGCGCAGGAACACCCGGCCGTCCGGGGACACGGAGGCCACGCGCTTGAGAATGATCTCCTGCGGTGCCAGCGGATGGCGCGCCATCACAACATCGCCGACGCACGGTGCACGCCGGCGGTAGGCCCGGGGATCCAGAAACAATTCGTCGCCGGGGGCAAACTCCGGCAGCATGGAGGGACCCCGCACGCGGATCTTCCGCCGCAGGTTGCAAAGCCGCAGGATCAGTTCGCGGCGGCCCGCCGTTGGCAGGGGTTCGTGCTCGGCGGAGCGGATATCGCCCGGGAGCGCGGTCCGCTCCGCCAATCCAATGTCGGTCCCGGTCTTAGCTGGCGGTGTAGAAAGCGACATCGCGGCCCTTGGTGGCCCAGAAGATCCCATGGATCTTCTCCACGGTGGCCAGCAGGTTCTGGGCAGCTTCGAGATCGACGCCCACCTTGCAGGCGGAGCAGAGCTTGGCCGCCTGCCAGAAGGTGTCGTGCAGGTCGGGATAGTCCGCCAGGTGTTCCGGCTTGAAGTAGTCCGTCCAGAGGATCAGGAGCTGGTCCTTGGCGCCCTGCGCCTCCTGCTCCTTGATCGCAATGAAACGGGCCGTGGTGTTCAGGTAGTCGACAACGGCGGCGGCGTTGCCTTCGGACCTGGACGGCTGCTCCAGATCCAGGATCTTCTTGGTCATGGAGAGCACGGCCTCGGCGCGGATGCGCGCGTCGGCGGGGTCGTACACGCCGCAGGGTCCGTCGCAGTGGGCGGAGACTTCCAGGGCCGGACGGCGGCTTTCCAGCCGACCGAGCAGGGATTTCAACATGGTTTGCATTCCTTTCTCTTGATAGATTGCCGGGCAAACAGATGGGCAGATTGTATCGCGAACGAACCCCTGCGCCACAGGATCGGAGCCTGATGGGTCAGGCGACGGGCTCCATCTCCAGGATGGACTGCGCCTTGCGGGCCACGTCCGTGGTCGGGTCGCGCTTGATCGCCTTGAGCAGGTGCAGCTGGGCATCGGGGTCGCCCTGAGCGGCCAGTTCCAGGGCCTCGGTCAGGCTCCCCTCGCTGTATTGCAGGTCCATGGGGATGACAACCAGGTCGTCCCGCTCCCAGTAGTACTTGAGATCGTCCGACTCCTCGCTCCAGTCCGCGTACACCTGCTCCCAAGTATGGGGATTGTCCACACGATGCTGCCCCAGGTGCGGGGTCAGCATGTGCTCGGACACGGGAGCCTGCCAGGCAGTATAGCGATTGTCGAGGGAGATGCGCAGCCGGTCCTCGGTCACATTGGGCAGCGCCCGGTGCAGGGTCAGGCTGTGGAACATGAGGCAGTCGCCCGGTTCGTAGTCCGTGCTGTGCCACTGGCCCTCATAGGAGTCCTCCTCCACGTTCAGCGCGCCGGCACCCAGGGAAAAATGGTGATCCAGCACCTTGTCCACCTGGTGGGAGCCGGGAATCACGGCGAGGCCGCCGAGCTCAACGGGGCAGTCGCCCACCGGCGACCAGCAGGTGAAGGTCTCGAAGTTTCCCTGGAAATGGACAAAGTCCTGGTGCACGGGCGTGGTGTGCTCCGTGTACTGCGGGAACCACATGCGGATGATCTTCTGCGGATGGGGCAGGGTCTCCGCCCCGTCCATGACGGCGGACATAACGTCCAGAATCTCCTGCTGGTGCGACATCCGATGGAACAGTTCCAGCCGGTAGGCCTGGTAGTACACATCGGCGTAGTCCAGGTCGCCTTCCGTGCAGCGCTTGTCCACGTTGGCGATGCCGTCCATCAGTTCGGTGCCGGGGACGAGCCAGTCGTTGGCTTGCAACACCGTCAGGATTTGGCGGCGCAGTTCCATGGTCCGGTCCTGATCCATGAGGCCGCGGATGAAGAGATACCCCTCTTCGGCCATACGGTCCCGCAAGGCGGGGCCGTTCCCCAGCAGGTCGTTGGACTCCCTGAAAGGCTGCAGCGGTATGGACATGATGATCATTCCTTGCGCGACACGGCGGCCGGGCGCTGGACACCGACTCCCGGTCCGGGGATGGTCGATGCGGTCTGGTTCAGCAATGCCGAAACACGGCGGATGCGAGGCAGTATTGTAGTCCAGTCTTCGCGGTCGAAAGCTCGCGCGGGAACCGGGATGCCATGGCCGGCGCGGTCCTACGCAGGAGGATCCTTGCGACCTACCATCACAGCCATGGGGCCCTCACGCCATACGCACTGGCTGCGGAACCCTGCAGTTTCCAGATCGGCCAATTCCTCTTCCACCGGAAAGTAGGTGTCTTCCTCTTCCCATTCCGCAAGATGTTGTCGGGCGCGATCCGCGTTGATCCCGCATGCCGCCATGTGGTCGATCCACTGGCGGTAGGTCTCCTGTCGCCCAGGCTCCTCCCGCGGCATGGTCACATCGGCGTTGACGAAGAGACCGCCCAGGGGCAGCACTTTGTGAATCCGCCGGTACAAATCGGTTTTCTCGTTCCGCGTTGCTATATGGTGCAGTGCCAGTGAAGCCGCCACGCCATGGCATGGGGGAAGCTCGGAGAAAAAGGACATCTCCCGCAAACGCACGCGCTTTCCAAAACGGGCAAGGCGAATCCGGGCCTGGGCCAGCATTTCCGGATCGACATCGATCAGGTCGATGTGCCCGACTCCGCCATGGACAAGCAAGGCCTGGGTCAACGAACCGGTCCCGCCCCCAAGGTCAAGCACCCGGCTCGGACGGACCAGCGCGAATTCGCGGGCCACGGCCGCAAGCATCGCATCGTAGCCCGGCGCAAAACGGCGGATCGTCTCATCGTAGTCGTCGATTGCCAATCGGAGATGGCGACTTACCGAGTGCCGGGACATACGTCAAGGATTTGGATGTGTTTGGACCGGTGCTCTTGCCTTGCCACAACATGTCAGAGAGTGGGCTTGGGGCTTGGAACAGAACCAGGCACGAGACCCGACTGGGGTTGATGCAGGACGACACAACGATGGGAGTGTCCGGCACAATTGCTGCGCAATATACTCGCGCCGGCATCCGGTGCCAAACCGCCGGCAACTTGGCCGTGGGGAAGGATGCCGCTGCGAGTTGAAGCACATCCCGCGAGCATGGGCATGGAAGATGGCGTGGCGCAACGGCCCCCTTGGGCCACACCCCTGCGACTCCTTCAGTAGAATCAGGACAGGACCTGCCCGAGTCCGCGATTGTTCCCGGACAACCGCTTCAGCCTGATATTCAGAGTCCAATCCATGATCAAGTCAAACAGTCCCCACTTGACGAAGACCCATTGTGGCGGGGAAATCAGCAGACGCAATTTTCTGTGCCTGTCAGGCACGGCCGTCGGCATCTCCATCCTCGCCGCGTGTGCCACTCCCTCCTTGGCACTTGGTAACGGTGCAGGAATCAGGCAGGGGAAGCCAGCCGCAACGATGCCTGACGGCATCGCCCACGGGCGCGACGGCCTGGCACTTTTCGATCCCCGCCGAGGCAGCCACCTGCCGATGCTCGCGGACCAACGACAGCACTTCCATGAAGCCTTCGGGCTTGTTTTCGCAACACCGTTTCCCTGTCCGGAGATGCTCCCGGCCTACGCCGCGAAGCCGGACGTGACCGTGTCCTACGGCCCCGTGGACGCCGTCACCAAGCCGTCGTACAACGGACCCTGGGATCAAATCCAGTTCGTCGACGGCAACATCCTCTACAACCGGACCGGCGTGACGCGGGCTGCCGTGAAGGGCGGCAACTCCATTACGCTGCAACGGATGCCGTGGGTCCCCGACGATGAAGTCAGATACGCGTTTCTGTCAATCGTCATGACGGCCCTGTTGCCGCAACGCGGCATTCCGTCCCCGCATGCCAGCGCCGTATTGGCCGCGACCATCCCGCATCGGGGACGGCCGTTGCCGGCACTGGCCGATTTCGTTGCATCCGAACTGGCGCAGGCCTGAACGATACTGTGCCCCTGGCCTCGGAGCGGGTGCGGAGAAACCCGAAGAAAGCAATCGAGGCTGAAGGAAACCTGTCAGGAGCCCAATACCGCCCGAATAGACGGCTGTCACGATTTGGGAATCTGCTGGCGCATCGTCCTGCCGCTGTCCAGACCGATCCCGGCCCTGCAGATTGTGTTGATCACCTCCTGAGCCCGGAACGAACTGCTCTTTGCCCTCCCCTATCTCAAGGACAAGAGCATGCAGACACCGACCTTGGCGATGCAGGGCTTCATCGGCATCCGCGCAGACACGGCCTGGGGCCGGATGATGGCCATGTCAGTGCTGATGTCGCAGCCCATGTTGGTGCTCGCCCACTGCGGACAGCGCTACTTCACCGAAGGTTTCACCCTCAGCGGGATCAAGGGCTGAGGCGAGGCGCGGTGGACTTGGCTGGCCTTGATTGGGACGTACCTGTCCCCAAAGGCAACTGAACGTCAAGCCCCTCTTTTCCTCCCGTCGGGAGCGGCGCCTCTGGGGCTGGACCCTGGCCGTGGTGGTGGCAGTTTATTCCACCCTTGGCTGGGCACCCGTCCTGGCCAAGTTTCTGCGCGATCGCGGCCTGCTCGACGACCTTTTCGTACTCGGTCTGATCCTGATCGGTGCGGCCATCCTCACACAGGCGCTGAAAGTGCGACCACGCGGGCTCGAGATTGGGGTGGTTCTGGGCATCGCGGCCGCCTACCTCCTGGTCTTTGTCCGCATGGCAATTCCGGAGGAGCGCACCCACCTGATCGAGTACGGGGTGGTGGCCGTTTTTGTCAAGGAGGCGTTGACAGAACGGGCCATTCAAGGTCGGCGCGTTCCCGTACCAGCCTTGCTCGCGATCCTGACCACGGCTTTGGTGGGCCTGCTCGACGAGTGCATCCAGGCCTTCCTGCCCAACCGTGTCTTCGATTACCGCGACATCCTTTTCAATGGCCTTGCCGCGGTAATGGCCGTGGCGGCCAGTATGGCGCTGACGTGGGCACGGCGCTGGCGCAACAGAAACCGGCCAAGGTGAAACGGGGCAGGGAGTTCCTGGACTGGAGGATTTCCAGACACACAGATTGCCCAATCCGCATCCATGTTGGTTGTCCAAGGTATGGCTGCCTGCCGTTCCGGGATTCCACAGGTCTGGTCACTGTCACTACCTGGCCTCACACTCTTCCAGCGGAACCGGTTCCTCCGGGACCGGGCACAGCCAAATCCTGTTCCGCCACGGGGTCGGCCAAGGTCGAACAACCAACATGCATCTGTTCTGTATGCTGTTGGAATTGGGGTATTCCGCATCGGCACAAAGACATCCGCGACATGAAGGAAGCCAGGCCCCGCGGGTCTGAGGCACCGCGGGAGTATCCGGTTGAGGAATCCCCGCGGCCACGCGAATATCCCGTCAGCACGGAGCAATTGCGGGAACTTCGGCAACGCTGGCATGACGCTCCACCCGTGACGGAAAGGGGGTTGCGTCAGTGGTGGGGCCGCGTGCGCATGCGCTGGAACTGCCACAGCACCGCCATCGAAGGCAGAAGCCTTTATCGGGACACACTGGACATTCTGGTATACGGCCGAACACCGAACAGTGGAAACACGGATTTGCCGGAAGTGGACCAAATCCGCGGGCATGACGAGTCCGCACGCATGCTGGCCGCAATGTACAACCGTCGGCACCGCGTGGACACTCCCGACCTGCATGCGGACCATCGGGCCATGCTGGTGCGCCCCTATCCTGCCCACAACAGCCAATGGGCAGCGTGAGCCTGGGGCGGTTCAAGACGCGCTTCCATGCGATCCACACTCCGGGAGGGCTTGTGGAATTCCAGCTGCCTGCTGCCATTCCGTTGTTGATGCCGGAGCTCCTGGAGCGCATGAATCAGTGCATCGACATTCCGGCCCAGGACACCCAAGCCCTGGATCCGGCCCGGGCCCTGGCGTCCCTGCACTGGAACTTCATCGCCATTCCCCTACGATGACGGCAACGGACGCCTGGCGCGCTGGCGGGTCAACCGGATGTACGCAAATACGGGCTATCATCGCTGGTCATCACACTGGAGCAACGCGACGACTATTTTGGGACCCTGTCGGGGATGCAGACGGGGAATGTGCCGGCGGAGGAAGCGGCGGTGCGGCTCCCTACGGGAACTTCCTGGCGGCATGCCTGGCCGAGAGCCTGCCCTTCGCTACGGCTGTGGCGAAGGGCAGCACCGACCCCACCTGGAACAATGCGGACGCAAATCCGCAGCGTCCCGATTGGGATGCCAACACCTACCCGTTGGATGCAACCGCCCCTTGGCTGCGGACGCAGGATCAGCCCGACGACACTGTGCTCAAGGCATGAAGGAGACATCGCCGCCGAATCCGGATTCTCCGCTACATTTCGGGGCGTAGACAACGACCATGCCCTGGTTCCATCACGATCCGGCCATCCGTATACACGACCTGTCCCCGCACCATGGTGGTTGCCACCCGGCCGCGCAGCGCGCGTCCGTGGTAGGCATGCATGTTGCGTCCCCCTTTTGAGAAAGTCCGGTCCTTGTCGAAGGTCCAGTCCCGGTTCATGTCGACCAGGGCCAGGTCCGCATCGCAGTCAGGCGCAATTTGTCCCTTGCCCTTCAGGCGGAACAGCTGCGAAGCCCTGTGACTCATCAGCCGGGCCAACGCGGGCAGGGTCAGACGCCCTTGGTTCACGGCGGACAGCATCAGGGGCAGCATGGCTTCCAGGCCGGGAACACCGGCCGTGGCCCGAAAGATGTCGTCCTGACCCACCTCCTTTTCGGCGGGGATGTAGGGCGAGTGATCCGTGCCGATGACGTCAATGGTCCCGTCCAGCAGGTAGGGCCAAAGGTTCTCTACCTCCTCGGCCGTGCGCAGGGCCGGGTTGCACTTGGCGAAGGGCCCGTGCCGGTTCAGTTCCTCCATGGTCAGGAACAGGTACTGGGGACAGGTTTCGACCGAGACATTGACCCCCTTGGCCTTGGCCTCCTTCACCAGTTGGGCCGCCTTGTGGCTTGACAGGTGCACAATCTGCACCCGATTGCCGAACAACTCGGCAAAGACCAGGATGCCGGCCACGGACAGGTCCTCCACAATCGGGGGCGCGCTCCGGGCATGGGCAATGCCCTTGGTCTCGCCGCTGGCCTGCACCTTGCGCAGGAACAGATCCAGCAGGCCGGCGTGTTCGCAGTGGAAGCAGTGGAGCAGGTTGGTCTGGCCCACGGCCTGCATCAGGTCGTACAAGTCGGCAACATTGGGACAGCAGAGGCCCACGAATTCCTCTTCCCGCCCCGGGGGCGGCAGGGTCATGAAGGTCTTGAGGGCGATGGCCCCCGCCTCCGCCATGCGGGGGATTTCCTCCATGTTGTCCGGGGATATGGAACCGTACAGGCCAAAGTCGATCAGGGCATGCGGTTCCAGCTGTGTCATCCGATTACTCAACACGGCCGCCGAGTTGACGGGCGGATCGGATATGGGCATTTCCAGCAGCGTGGTGATGCCTCCCGCCGCCGCCGCGCTCGTGCCCGACACGAAGTCCTCGCGGTCGGGCCGCGCCGGTGCCCGGATGTGCACATGGGTGTCGATCAGCCCCGGCAGGACATGGAGTCCCCGGGCATCCATGTGATCACGGGACGCGGGGCGTTCCCGGGCATCGAAGAGGCCGGCAATCCTGCCCTCGGCCACGGCGATGGTGGCCGGAATTACCTTCTCCGGCGTCACCACCTGGCCACCGGTGATCGTCAAGTCAAAGTCGCCGGCCATGCCATGGCCCTCCTTGGTGGAATCTTCAATTGTCGGAATCCAGCATCCCGTCCAAATGCAACAGGGCGGTTCCCAGAACCTGGGCTCCGGCCACACAGTCCTCGGACGGCGTGTATTCGTCGGGGGAATGGCTCACCCCGTTGTGGCTGGGCACAAACAGCATGGCCTGCGGGGCAAGGTCCGCCATGCACATGGCGTCGTGGCCGGCTCCGCTGGCCATCCGCGCATAGGCATACCCGTTGTCCTCGCAGGCTGCCACCAGGGCCTGTACCAGCAGGGGATCCGAATCCACGGGCGGCTTGTTCGAGGTCTGCACGAAGGCCGCCTGCAGTTTCCCCGCCTCTTCCTCCAACCGGCGTTCCGCCAGATCCAGCACGCCCTCATCCAGACCGCGGATTTCCAGGTTGATGATCACCTGCCCCGGAATGACATTGGGAGAGCCCGGCAGGATGTCCATCTTCCCCACGGTGCCGACGATGCCATGCTGCTCGGCCACCGCCTTGACCTGGAGGATGTAGGGAGCCGCCATGACCAGGGCGTCCTGTCGGTCCTGCATCAGGGTCGTGCCGGCATGGTTGGCGTACCCGTTGACCGTGACCTCGTACCGGCGAATGCCCGCGATGCCCTCCACAACCCCTATCGGCTTCCGCTGGGTTTCCAGACGCCGGCCCTGTTCGATGTGCAGTTCCAGAAAGGCGGCCGGGCCTTCGGTGCGCCGGGCCGCGGTGACCCGATCCGGATCCAATCCGGCATCCCGCAGGTGATCCGCCACGGTGCGGCTGTCCCATGCCCGGTGGTTGACAACGTCCGGGGCCAGGGTTCCCGCCATGGCCCGGCTGCCGAAGGTGGCGCCGGACATCGTCGCTTCCTCGGCAGCGAAGTTGACGACTTCAACGGGGTGGCGCAAACGACGGTTCCCCTGGTGCAGGGCACGCACGACAGCCAAGGCCGACAACACGCCCAAGGCACCATCGTACCGGCCTCCGTTGGGCACGGTATCGGTATGGGAACCCAGGGCAATGGGAGCCAACTTGCTCTCCGTTCCCGGATACACCCAGGTGTCATTGCCGGCACTGTCGGTGGTTTCGAACAGGCCCAGCGCGGCGAATTCGGCCCTAACCCATTCCCGGCCTTCCCGGTCCTCCCGGCTGTAGGCAATGCGCGTCACGCCCCCTTGTGCATCCGCCCCGATGGCGGCCAGAGTTTCCAAATCGCGTACCAGTTGGTCGCCGTCTATCTGCAGCGATGGTTGCCTTGGCATCGTTGGATTCGATCCTCACTGTGGCTGGAGGGTGCGGCCCTCCCACCCGATTCTGGCACACAACCCAATCCTCATTCCGATACCGGATTGCAGTTGCCCGGACCGGTTCGGGTGAGGATTGGACAGTTTGGGCACCGGATCTCGAGCGGGTCCGGGCGGTGTGGCAGGCGGCAACCCCTGGCCATCCGGGTTTGGGTCCCTGAAGTATCGGGCAAACCATCAATGTGGCGGCTTGCCGCGGAAACTTGACTCCTGCTTCGTAGAATGCCGGGTCCACAGGCTCCTGTTGAGAGGAATTCCGATGCAATCCCGCGCAAGCCCCAATCGTTCCGTTGATCTACCCCTATGCATTCCCTTGAACGACTCCGGGATTTCCCGGACCCGCATTGGTGGGAAAGGCCTGAATCTGGCGAAATTGGCCCAAGCGGGATTTCCCGTACCAGGGGGATTTGTCGTCACCACCGACGGTTATGCTGCGTTTGTCGAATACGCCGGCATCACCGATTGGATGGCAGAGGAGACCTCCAAGGTCGCCGTATCGAATCCGGATGACCTGACTTCCCTGTCCCAACGCATCCGCACCCGGTTCCGGACCGGCTCCCTGCCGCCGGCACTGGCGACCCAAATCCGTACCGCCTACGACAACCTGGGCAGACCGCGGGTGGCGGTTCGCTCCTCCGCCACCGCCGAGGATCTGCCGGACCACTCCTTTGCCGGCCAGCAGGACACATTCCTGAACGTGCTGGGCGACGACGATCTGCTCACCGCCGTAGTCGACTGCTTCAGCAGTCTCTGGTCGGCACGCGCCATCGGCTATCGGGCCCGCAACGGCATCGACCAGTCGGCGGTCTCCCTGGCCGTGGTCGTGCAGAAGATGGTGCAAAGTGAAACTTCGGGCGTCCTGTTCACCGCCAACCCCCTTACGGGGAAGCGTACCGAGTCCGTCATCGAGGCAACCTTCGGCCTGGGTGAACCTTTGGTTGGCGGCCTGGTGGAACCGGATCGCTACGTGGTTGACACCCCCACCGGCCAAGTCCTGGAAGCGACGGTGGGGGCCAAGGCCACCGTGATGCATGGTCTGGCGGACGGCGGAACCGAAACGATGCAGGCCGATCGTCGGCAACAGGCTCTCGCGGATGATCAGATTGGCACACTGGTGGACCTTGGGAAACACGTGGCAGCCCTGTACGGAACACCCCAGGACGTTGAGTGGGCCTTTGCCGACAGCCGTCTTTTCCTTCTCCAGGCCCGCCCCATCACCACACTGTACCCGTTGCCGCGCACCGACGGTTCGGAAGACTTGCGGGTTTATATCTCACTGGGAGCGTTGCAAGGGGTCCTCGATCCGTTCACGCCCCTGGGACAGGACATTATCAAGGGCCTGTTCGCAGGGCTCTGCCGCCTCTTCAAGCTTGAGGCAACGATCTTCGACCAACCGCTGGTTCATATCGCCGGTGAACGGCCGTGGATTGCGACCACGGCGGCCCTGCGCAATCCGCTTGGCCGCCGCATATTTCAC
This sequence comes from uncultured Caldilineaceae bacterium, assembly GCA_964566955.1. Classification (GTDB taxonomy): domain Bacteria; phylum Chloroflexota; class Anaerolineae; order Caldilineales; family Caldilineaceae; genus Bin34. Next base: position 29,428 of record CAZMKQ010000028.1, read on the forward strand.
AAGGCCCTGCCGTTGGTGGAACCGGTTGTGGCCCGGTCCATACGTGATCTGACTCGCGATCCCCGTCTGCCGAGCGGCATCATTCGTTTGTCAACCCTCGCCCGGGCCGCCCCTGTGCTCGCAAGGTTCCTGCGTGCGATCCTGTTTGCGTGGCTGCGGCCGGAAGCGGCGCAGCGCCGGGCTCAAGCCTCGCTCGAGAAGGTCATCGCCTTGACCGAAGAACAAGCCCAACGCGCCGGTACGCTGCACCAATGCCTTGCCTTGTGGGAATGGCTCTGTCACCGGATCATGCTCCCTGTGGCCCTTCCCCTCTTTGCGCCCTTGATTAGCGTTGGCTACGCATCGTTGCACACGCTGGGCCGGTTGGCAGCCAAATTGGAAGCCCGCAATCCGGATCTGCCCCCCGGGCTGTTCATGGAGGTGACGCGGGGCCTGGCCAACAACGTCACGACCGAAATGGACCTGCAGCTCTGGCGGATGGCCCAACGCATCCGGGCCGATGCCCAGGCGTACGCGGCCTTTTCCACTGCCAGTCCCGAAGCGCTGGCCCGCGACTTCCACGACCGGAAGCTGCCGGTGTCCGCCCAAACGGCCTTGGTGGAATTCCTGGAGCAGTACGGAATGCGTGGTCTGGCCGAGATCGATGTGGGCCGTCCCCGCTGGCGGGAACAACCGGTCGCCCTCATTCGCGCCCTGCAGAGCTACCTGTCCATCAAGGATGCAGAAGCGGCGCCGGATGCGGTATTTCAACGCGGTCAACGGGCAGCCAGGGAGGCGGAGCAACACCTTGCGGAGGCAGCCGTCACCGGTCTGGGCACGCCTTTGGCCGGCAGTTTGGTGCATTGGCTGACCCGACGGGTGCGCACCTTGGCCGGTCACCGCGAAAGCCCCAAGTTCCTGTTTATCCGGTTGATGGACATGGCTCGAACAGCCCTGCTGGCCAGCGGACAGGAATTGGTGGAGGCCGGGATAATCCGGCAGGCGGACGATCTCTTCTTTCTGCACATGAATGAGCTGAAAGTGCTGGCCATGTGCACAAGCGGCGACTGGATGCGGCTGGTTGAGACCCGTCGGGCGACATACAACCGTGAAATGCATCGCAGGATGATCCCGCGGCTTCTCCTCAGCGATGGCACGGCCATCCATGGCACCCCCGGCGACACCGCGGAGGCATCCGATCGGACCATGGTCGGTTCCGGTGTATCTCCCGGTACCGTTGAAGGGACGGTGCATGTGGTCTTCAATCCGAACGACGCCCGGCTGGAACCCGGGGAGATCCTGGTCTGCCCGGGCACCGACCCCTCCTGGACTCCTTTGTTCCTGGCAGCCGGCGGGTTGGTGATGGAAGTGGGCGGGATGATGACCCATGGCTCGGTTGTAGCCCGGGAATACGGAATCCCCGCCGTCGCCGGCGTGGACCGCGCGACGGAGCGTTTGCAGTCCGGCCAGCGTGTGCGCGTGGATGGGAACAGCGGTAGGATTCGGCTGATTGACTAACTCGGTCTTCGGCCCTGTCCGCCATGACGCTGCGCGGCCAGGGTTTTCGGCCTTGCAACGCGTACGCGTACATTGCGGCCGCGACTCAAACGTGGTTCGGCGACGCGCGGCCGTGTTGGCCCTCTTCGCGGTTCTGGCGGTGCTCGGATTGTCTGCCGCTCCAGCCGGCGAGCGGTAACGCCGAGGTTGCCTACAAAACATAGAACCAGGGATCCAGGGCGGTCATTTAGAATCGGCCCTGTCGGCAAGGTGCATGCCACGGGCACGGATGGTCCGTGGTGATGACATCCGGCTTCTTCCACGCAACAGACAAGGGGAATTGAAATGCAACCACTGCCGGAAGGGCGTTCCTTGGCCCAAACCTACGAACTGTTGCAGGGAGCGATTGACATTCATGTTCACGCAGGCCCGCACCTGACATCGAGTCCCCGCCGCGTCGATCCCTTCGAAGCCGCCCAGGAAGCCAAGGCCGCGGGCATGCAGGCCATCGTCCTGCTGGACGTTTTTGAAATGACCAACGGGGTCTCCTGGCTTGTCAACAAGATCGTGCCCGACTTCCGGACCTACGGCGGCCTGATCCTGAACACCGTCTACGGAGGCATGAACCCGCGGGCGGTGAAAACGGCCCTCCACTACGGAGACTGTGCCAAGTACATCAGTTTCGGCGCCCATTCCACCTACTTTCAGGCAGCCCGCGAAGGACGTTTCATCGATGGCAAGTTCCGCCCCCTGTCGGAGATCTACCCCAAGTTCAAGACAGAGGAGCTGGACCGCTGCATTCGCATCCCGATCGATGAAGATCCCGACGAACACCTGGACGAGATCCTGACCCTGATTGCCGAAAACCCGCAGGTGTACATGGATACCGGACACGTCTCTGTGGAGGAGGCCATGCGTCTGGTGGACCTACAGGACCGCTATGGATACAGCAATGTGATTGTGTCCAGTTCCGTCACGAAGATTGCCTCCATCGAATCCCTGCAGGCCATGGCGGCCAAGGGTGCACTAATCGAGTTCTCCTTTGCGGCCTACACGGCGGCCACACCCATTCCCCTGACGCACTACTACGTGGAAAAGGAATACACCTCGATCGACGAGGGTATGAGCGAAGGTCCCAAGGGTGGCATTACGGAAGTGGCTCGCTACATCGAAGCCATTGGAGCCGAACACTGCGTCATGTCCACGGACTTTGGCCGCTATGCACTGTCCACACCATTGGAAGGGCTGCGCCAGTTCATTGCCTGCATGCTGGATCTGGGTGTCCCCGCCGACGATGTCCACACCATGATCAAGACCAATCCGGAGCGCCTCTTGCGCCTGTAGACCGGAGCTTGCAGGTTGATTTGGCGAAAGAAGGTTGAGGTCGCCAAGCCGGACGCGGAATACAGAACGCAGCCCCCGAGAAGCGCCGGCCCGACCTACACAGCTTGATTGGGGTCCAGCCGAGCGGCGCGTGGGTGGGGAGGTGGCCTCGGAGACCTACTACATCCCGAGCCTGACTCTGTATCAGGTGGCGGAGACCCTGGACCCCGTACTGGTTCCGTTTCACCACCTACAGCGGGACGGGGTTCGACTTCTGGCAACGATCTTGGACTGCCTGCAGGGCCGCGCCACCCACAACACGGCAGCCGCCCTGACTTCTCGCTGCAGTGGACAGTTACCCAAAATCAACGAATGTGAAACGGTGCCAAACAGTTGTGGCATGTTGACTCCCGTCTAAGCAATTGAACACAATTGTCGGATGGAAACATACTCCGAAGCGGGTAATGGCGACGGCCCCCGAAAGAGAGTCCTGAAAAAACCAAACCCGACAACTCGGGACTGCTGCCGGCCACTAAACAACGGATTCAAAGAGGTTTTTTTTCAAATGAATACCACATCCCCAAAACAATACCGGCCATTGTCGCCAGTGTCGGCATTAGCCGTCATTTGTATCATGGCCGTGATGGCTGCGCTGACAGCCTGTACGATCCCACTGCCGGACGACACGCTGGACCCGATGGCCCAACTGCACCTGAACGTCAGCGAGGCACAACCCGGCGACACCATCACCGTCGAGGGCTCCGGTTTCCGCGTGGGTACGGACTCCTCCTTCATCTACACCTCCACCATCACCGTTGGCGAAATGCCCATTGACAGTGTCGCCAGCGTCGACCCCGCGTCCGGCTATCTCCATGCCGGAAGAACCACCGCCGCCGGCCAACACATCGCCGAACACATCGACATCGACCCGGCCGACACCGAACCGGACGGTGCCTTCACGGCACAGTTCGTCCTGCCCCACGACCTGCCCGCCGGCGACCACTACCTGCAGGTCACCTCCTGCTGGGCCGGTCCCAGCGACGACTATCCCGAGGACGGGATCGCGCCCTGCGGCACGGAAGGCCTGGGCGGCGGTGTCAACGACCGCGTCGCCAAGGTCCGCATCACCATTGTCAGCCCGGACCCGATGGCCCAACTGCACCTGAACGTCAGCGAGGCACAACCCGGCGACACCATCACCGTCGAGGGCTCCGGTTTCCGCGTGGGTACGGACTCCTCCTTCATCTACACCTCCACCATCACCGTTGGCGAAATGCCCATTGACAGTGTCGCCAGCGTCGACCCCGCGTCCGGCTATCTCCATGCCGGAAGAACCACCGCCGCCGGCCAACACATCGCCGAACACATCGACATCGACCCGGCCGACACCGAACCGGACGGTGCCTTCACGGCACAGTTCGTCCTGCCCCACGACCTGCCCGCCGGCGACCACTACCTGCAGGTCACCTCCTGCTGGGCCGGTCCCAACGACGACTATCCCGAGGACGGAATCGCGCCCTGCGGCACGGAAGGCCTGGGTGGCGGTGTCAATGACCGCGTTGCCAAGGTCCGCATCACCATTGTCAGCGGTTAGTCAGCCTTGACTTAACAGAATCTTGAGTGTCCGGCTGGTTCCATGGGAACCGGTCGGACACCTGACCAGGTCGTATACGGGTGATCTGTGGCCAAGAAATGGCCACGGTCCGTGTTCGGCAAAGTGAGCTTGTCCTCTGACTTAGCTCTCGCAAACCAGCCTTTTCGGATCGGGGAGGAAAGGACCTGGATATTCCTTGGGGAGGAGCAAACACCTGGAATCTTGGGGCGGGAAGCCTGTATCTGGGGCTGAGCCCTGCGTCTAGCCGTGGGGTGTTTTCCTGCGTGCGGAAGCACCAAAACACCATGATTTGCGATCGGGGTGTCGCTAACCCTGGCCATGTCACCTGTTTTTGTTCGTCTGGCTGACCATACTGAGGTGGCCTGGTCGAACAGCTACCCCAACTTCCATGTCACTTGCTGTGTCAAAAGGTACCTGTTGCTCTCCCGAATTTCGCGTTGAGCCCCATCCGTACACTGATGTTTGCCATCTGCCGGCAATCAAGCGAGAGCCATTCCGGCTCCTGACCTCGGGACAACAACGAGACATTCGCTGTCGGTGCGCTCCGGATAAAACCTGACGGCAACACATTGCCGCCCGTTCACGAACACCTCGACCACGCTGTGGTCGACGAAGACACAGAGCTGAACCGGTTCATCCGGTTCGATGACCACCAGTACCGACTCGGGCGGCCTCAAAAACACATCGGACGCAGTAGAGGAGCAGGACGGCTCCGCCGATATCGCACTCTCGCAGCGAACCGTGTGCGACAGTGCCGATGACTTTGCCTTTTGGGTCCGAACGTCGCCGGTGAACGGTTCCCGATACTTGAAGCCATTGTTCCTCAAAACCTGATGGTTTCGGGTGCTTCGCACTCGGTTGAGAGGAGTGGAGCTGTATGCCCCTGCAACTCGAGTCCGGATAGCGCAGACTCCACCATCCGTCTGCATCCCTGACCGGGTCAGGCGATGTCCTTGACACAGCGGAAGCCAATGGTGGCACAACGGTCGAGGCCGGGATACATCAGCAGCATCTTCTCGTGGCAGTCGTTGGGCTGCGCGCCGCTGGCGTTGTACCAGATGCTGCCCTCCACCTTGAAGTGGCTGCCGCCGCGAATGATGGCGTAACGGGTGTGGCCATCGTCACGTTCGCTTTCGGTCCACTCCCACACATTGCCGGCCATGTCCAGGATTCCGTAGCAGCTGACACCGCCTGGATACTGATCCACAGGTGTGGTGTCTTCGGAACCGCTGGCCACTGGGATGACAAGGACGCCGGTCACGCTTGCCGGCCGGCTCGCGGCCTATACGGACTGCCCGTACATCATTTGATGCAACTCGTCGGCCTGCTCGCGACGAGCGAGGGCGGGAACCACTCCAAGCTTGTCGCAGGCCAAGCGGCCGGTGCAACAGGCGAACCGAACCGCATCGCGCAGTGTCTTCCCTTCAGCCAAGACGACCGCCAGCCCCCCGTTGAAGGCATCTCCGGCTCCCGTCGTGTCCACGATGTCCCTTGACAGGGCTATGCCGGCTTCTTCATACATACCGGACTCGGAGAGAACGAGGGCTCCTCTTTCCCCTTGGGTCACGATCAGGTTCCGGACGCCTTGCGCCTGCAACTGCTTGGCCAGTTCGAGGGTCGGCGTTGGATCATCGGCAGGCAGGCCCTGCAGAATCCGCAGTTCGGTTTCATTGGGCGTCAAATAGTCCACGTTGCGCAACACGGTCTCATCGAGATGTGTGGCCGGAGCGGGGTTCAGGATCGTGCGCACCCCGTGCTTTCTGCCCAAGGCCATGGCCCGGGCCGCCGCCTCCACCGGGATTTCCAGGACCGACATGACCACTTCGCTGCGCGCAATCTGGTCTTCCAACTGATCGACGAAGGCCCCGTCCATGCCTTCATTCGCGCCCATGTCTATGACAATGCCGTTTTCGCCGGCCTGGTTCAGGATGATGAAGCCCGCGCCCGTGGATGCCGCGCCTGTCCGTTGCAAGTATGTGGTGTCAACTCCTTCCCGGGCGTAGAGGTCGGTGGCGATTTCGCCCAGCTGGTCGGTGCCGATGATTCCGGCAAAGGCGGCCTGGACACCCAGTCGGGCGATTGCCACCGCCTGATTGGATCCCTTACCGCCCGGCCCCATGTCGAAATCGGAGCCAATCAGCGTCTCGCCGAAGATCGGCATGCGCCGGGTGCGCAAGGTCATGCCCACCACAAAGCTGCCGACAACCGTGATCAAGGGCCTTTTCATGGGCATGCACCTCTGCACGAAGCCGTTGGGAAAATCAACTGCACTGAGCTTCTCTACGGATTGTTCACATCAGGCACGGCTGTTCTATTGCTGTCCGAACAGAGAGCCAATCCCGTTACCATCGCCTCCGCCCTGTCCCTTGGCTTGAGGCATATGGGAGGCCAGTTTGGCAGCCAGGTTGCTGAGCGTCATGGTCTGCAGCCAGACATGCCCGGGACCCTGCAGCGAGGCCAGAAACAACCCTTCGCCCCCGAAGATCATGTTGCGGACGCCCTTCACTCTTTCGATGTCGAACTTCACGGAGCTGTCGAACATGGCTACATGGCCCGGGTCCACACGTATCTGTTGGCCCGGGGCCAAATCGTATTCCACCACTTCCCCGGGCACTTCGGCAAAGGCAAGGCCCTGACCACTCAGTCGCTGCAGGATGAAGCCTTCACCACCGAAGAGCATGGTTCCCAGACTGCGCTGAAAGTGCAGTTCCAAGTCAACCGTGCTTTCGGCCACCATGAAGGCATCGCGCTGCACGATGACATCCCGTCCGCCGCCAAGATGGACTGGGATCACCTTGCCCGGGGCAAAAGGCGTGAAGGCAGTAACTATCACTGCAACGAGAGGTTAAGGCGGCTGTTCCACCAAGCGTCGCCGGGCGTGGGAG